>NZ_JBKOTR010000033.1:0-354 GCF_049738015.1 Streptococcus sp. CL5.50 | reverse complement strand
TAAAAGGAGGATGTGGGATTCGAACCCACGCACGCTTTTACACGCCTGACGGTTTTCAAGACCGTTCCCTTCAGCCGGACTTGGGTAATCCTCCATACTATTCAAATGGACCTTGTAGGACTTGAACCTACGACCACTCGGTTATGAGCCGAGAGCTCTAACCAGCTGAGCTAAAGGTCCAACAAGATCATTATAGCGGCGAAGGGGATCGAACCCCCGACCTCCCGGGTATGAACCGGACGCTCTAGCCAGCTGAGCTACACCGCCATGAATCGGGAAGACAGGATTCGAACCTGCGACACCTTGGTCCCAAACCAAGTACTCTACCAAGCTGAGCTACTTCCCGAGTTAAAA
>NZ_JBKOTR010000032.1:0-484 GCF_049738015.1 Streptococcus sp. CL5.50 | reverse complement strand
CTGGTTTAGCATTATCACTACTTGGTTTACTTGAACTTGTAGCAGAATGAGACTGTTTACCATTCCAATAAGCTTGGGCAGCAGCCAATTCTCCTGCAGACAAATCACTCTTAGGTATATAGTGGAAATGATTGCCGTGCGGTACAACAAAAGCGTCACCTGTATCTTCAATCACATCTGTCGGACTAAAGACATACCCATCATCCGTTGTATAGGCACCTCCAGTTGCTCGATTCGGTGCCGGCGTATTGAGATTAAAGTTTGGTTTAATGGTTGAACTTGGTGTTGAACTTGTTTTCTCAGGACTGCTTGGTTTCGTATTATTAGAATGACTTTGAACTGGCTGACCTCCAATTGGTAGATTTCGAGCCAATTTTTCTTCCAAGGCAGACATTTGCGAATAAGGAATGAAATGGAAATGATCTCCGTGAGGAACTGCCACACCATTGGCAGTACGTTTTGTAATCTGTGCTGGGTCAAATAC
>NZ_JBKOTR010000031.1:0-499 GCF_049738015.1 Streptococcus sp. CL5.50 | reverse complement strand
TATTCTAATTTGCTCAATTATTGGACTTGTTTTGGATGTGATGGCAGTATGCTTAGTATTTCAAAGCAATTTGGAAATATTGGGATTCATATTATTAGTTATTGTCTTTTTAGTTCTCGGCTTTGTATTTTATTTAAGATTTGTATCTAGAAAAGTTATTGATTTAGTGTTAAACGATTCTATTAATCTTAAGCTCTATGTAGACATGTTCAGAGTTCAATCAGAAAAATCTATTAAGCCCTTTAGAGCAACATATCGTGAGTATTACCAATTTATCCAAGGTCAAGTGGCTTATCTAAAAGGAGATTTTCAATCAGCTAAGGAAAACATGTCCAAATATGATTTGAAGAAAATTTGGAAGAGATTCAGAAACCATGTGTTTTTAATATCAAACTTTGAACTATTAAAAGTTTCCATTCATCTTCAAGATGCGCAAGATATTGCTTTCTTTGAGGAACAATTGTCCAAGGCACCAGATCTTAAAGGAGGCAAAGCTAAA
>NZ_JBKOTR010000030.1:0-628 GCF_049738015.1 Streptococcus sp. CL5.50 | reverse complement strand
AGAAAAATGCACCCTAGAGGAGTCGAACCTCTAACCGCCTGATTCGTAGTCAGGTACTCTATCCAGTTGAGCTAAGGGTGCTCATTATATTATGCCGAGGACCGGAATCGAACCGGTACGATCGTTACCAATCGCAGGATTTTAAGTCCTGTGCGTCTGCCAGTTCCGCCACCCCGGCCTCTCTAAGCGAACGACGGGATTCGAACCCGCGACCCCCACCTTGGCAAGGTGGTGTTCTACCACTGAACTACGTTCGCACTGTTTTCTTCTATCTAAAAATGCCGGCTACATGACTTGAACACGCGACCCTCTGATTACAAATCAGATGCTCTACCAACTGAGCTAAGCCGGCTCATTTATTATATCTTAATGCGGGTTAAGGGACTTGAACCCCCACGCCGTTAAGCGCCAGATCCTAAATCTGGTGCGTCTGCCAATTCCGCCAAACCCGCATATATGACCCGTACTGGGCTCGAACCAGTGACCCATTGATTAAAAGTCAATTGCTCTACCAACTGAGCTAACGAGTCTAAAATAACTTCCGTTATCTTAAACGGTCCCGACGGGAATCGAACCCGCGATCTTCGCCGTGACAGGGCGACGTGATAACCGCTACACTACGGGACCT
>NZ_JBKOTR010000029.1:0-1105 GCF_049738015.1 Streptococcus sp. CL5.50 | reverse complement strand
CTCCTTGTTCTGAAAGTGAAAGAGTAAGAGCTGATAGACATTGTAGTGGTGTTTCAAGTCTTCTGAATAGCTCAAAAGCTTGTCTAAAATCTCTTTATTGGTTAAGTGCATGCGAAAAGTAGGGCGATAAAATCGCTTATCACTCAGTTTACGGCTATCTTGTTGGATGAGTTTCCAGTAGCGCTTGGTAGCCTTGTATTCATGAGATTTTCGATGAAACTGATTCATGATTTGGACACGCATACGACTCATAGCACGGCTCATGTGTTGGACAATATGGAAACGATCCAACACGATTTTAGCGTTTGGAAAAAGCTGTTTAGCCAAGTCATAGTAAGGGCTAAACATATCCATAGTAATGATTTTCACCTGACAGCGCACGGCTCTATCGTAGCGAAGAAAGTGATTCCGGATGATAGCTTGTGTTCTTCCTTCAAGAACAGTGATGATATTAAGATTATCAAAATTTTGAGCAATAAAACTCATCTTTCCCTTAGTAAAGGCATACTCGTCCCAAGACATAATCTCAGGGAGGTACGAAAAATCAGGCTTAAAACGGAAGTCATTAAGCTTGCGAATAACAGTTGATGTTGAAATGGCTAACTGATGAGCAATATCGGTCATAGAAGTCTTTTCAATCAACTTTTGCGCAATTTTTTGGTTGATAATACGAGGAATTTGGTGATTCTTCTTGACGATAGAAGTTTCAGCGACCATCATTTTTGAACAGTGATAGCACTTGAAACGACGCTTTTTAAGTAGAATTCTAGTAGGCATACCAGTCGTTTCGAGGTAAGGGATCTTAGACGGTTTTTGAAAATCATATTTCTTCATTTGACTTCCGCACTCAGGGCAAGATGGAGCATTGTAGTCCAGTTTGGCGATGATTTCTTTGTGTGTATCCCTATTGATGATATCTATAAATTGGATATTAGGGTCTTTGATATCGAGTAGTTTTGTGATAAAATGTAATTGTTCCATATGAATCTTTCTAATGAGTTGTTTTGTCGCTTTTCATTATAGATCTTATGGGACTTTTTTTCTACAACAAAATAGGCTCCATAATATCCATAGGGGATTTACCCACTACAAATATTATAGAGCC
>NZ_JBKOTR010000028.1:0-1105 GCF_049738015.1 Streptococcus sp. CL5.50 | reverse complement strand
CTCCTTGTTCTGAAAGTGAAAAAGTAAGAGCTGATAGAGATTGTAGTGGTGTCTCAAGTCTTCTGAATAGCTCAAAAGCTTGTCTAGAATTTCTTTATTTGTTAAGTGCATGCGAAAAGTAGGGCGATAAAAACGTTTATCACTGAGTTTACGACTATCCTGCTGTATGAGCTTCCAGTAGCGCTTGATGGCTTTGTATTCATGGGATTTTCGCTCAAATTGATTCATGATTTGGACACGAACACGACTCATAGCACGGCTTAAGTGTTGTACAATGTGAAATCGATCTAGAACGATTTTAGCACATGGAAAAAGCTGTTTAGCCAAGGCATAATAAGGACTAAACATATCCATCGTAATGATTTTCACCTGACAACGAACAGCTCGCTCGTAGCGCAGAAAGTGATTTCGTATGATAGCCTGTGTTCTGCCTTCAAGAACAGTGATGATGTTAAGATTATCAAAATCTTGTGCAATGAAACTCATCTTTCCCTTGGTAAAGGCATACTCGTCCCAAGACATAATCTCTGGAAGACGAGAAAAATCATGCTTAAAACGGAAGTCATTAAGCTTGCGAATGACAGTTGAAGTTGAAATAGCCAGTTGATGAGCGATATCGGTCATAGAAGTTTTTTCAATCAATTTTTGCGCAATTTTTTGGTTGATAATACGAGGAATTTGGTGATTTTTCTCGACGAGAGAGGTCTGTGAGACCATCATTTTAGAGCAATGATAGCACTTGAAACGACGCTTTTTAAGGAGGATTCTGGTAGGCATACCAGTTGTTTCAAGGTAAGGAATTTTCGATGGTTTTTGGAAGTCATATTTCTTCATTTGACTTCCACATTCAGGACAAGATGGGGCCTCATAATCCAGTTTAGCGATGATTTCCTTGTGGGTATCTCTATTAACAACATCCATAATTTGGACATTAGGGTCTTTGATATCGAGTAGTTTTGTGATAAAATGTAATGGTTCCATATGATTCTTTCTAATGAGTTGTTTCGTCGCTTTTCATTATAGGTCATATGGGACTTTTTTTCTACACAAAAATAGGCTCCATAATATCTATAGGGGATTTACCCACTACAAATATTATAGAGCC
>NZ_JBKOTR010000027.1:0-1263 GCF_049738015.1 Streptococcus sp. CL5.50 | reverse complement strand
AGCTTCATCTCCTTTTAATTGGGCATTGAGAGCGCCATAATAAGAAAACATGATTCGAGCTAGCTTATTTTCTGGTTTGGTGGTGTCGAAGTAGTCTGTAACTTCTCCATTAAGTATTTTTGATACTGGTTCAATTAAATCCAACATTCTATTTTTATCAATTATTTTAATTTTTTCCCAATCATAAGAAACTAAAAGTTTAGAAATTTCATCCGTCTCCCTTAAATGAAGGTATGATAATGATTCTATAAATACGATGTTTAGTTCATAAATACGTTTCAAATTCAATTTAGAACTTGTAACTCTTATTCGTTCAGCATATTGGATTGCCTCACTAAAATTCCCTTGATAGAAAGCACACCTAGCTAAACCCAGATTTAAGGCATTTAAATTCCCTGTTTTATTATCAGGCCGCCTTTCATAAGTTTCAGTTAAAAGAGAAATATATTTTATAAAATTCACTTGCTCGTATAAAATAACTTCTGCAACGTGATTTACTAAAAAATGAGTTATTACAACGATAATAGTCAGTAATGTTAGAAATATGAGCAATAATGTAGTAACGACGGTTGATTTTACGAATAATAAACTAAGTGCTGTTGCAATAATTGTCCAACGTAGATAAAATAAAATAAAAACCTCCAGTATACTGCAGATTCGAATTGATGACCAATTCGAGATATTCTTAGAAATATTATCTAACATAAAAAACTCCTATAAAAAATTACAAACTAATTTATACAAACAAACTAGCTAAATAAGCTAGTAAAGCACCTCCAGCTGTGACAAGTCCCCGCCAAAGAAGAATGCAGTAGCTACTACAACTCCAATTACTACTTCCTTAGGATGCTCTACAACCCAATTAAAAGCAATACCAACTACCTCACCAGTTGTATTAAAAATTTGAGTGAGATGATCTATCGTTCTTACCCCCGTCTCATTAGTAGTTTTAACTGTTGCGTAGTCTTGTTTGACCTGGTTATGTTCTTTCACATAGGTGACGTACGGTAAGAACTTATATCAGTTTTATCTTTCTAAATAGCTCTTCGCTTCCTGAACATAGAAAAGCTCGGGATTTTCATGGGCGATACTTTCAAACAAACTACGGGCACGCTCTTCATCTCCTTTTAGCTGTGCATTGAGAGCGCCGTAATAAGAAAACATGATTCGAGCTAGCTTACTTTCTGGTTCAGTAATGTCAAAGTAGTCGTTTGCTTCTTTATTGAATACAATATCTTTTATTGCTTGGGCTTGAGCAACAAT
>NZ_JBKOTR010000026.1:0-1825 GCF_049738015.1 Streptococcus sp. CL5.50 | reverse complement strand
CCCAACCAAGTTTGACAGAGACTCCAAACCTGACTGTCACCCCAACATATCATCAAAATCAAGGGGAAGATATCCCAACACTTTTAAGTGAATTGTATGCCAAACCTTTATCAGAACGCCATGTGGAATCGGATGGATTAGTCTTTGATCCGGCACAAATCATCAAACGTACAGCTAACGGTGTTGCAGTGCCTCACGGAGATCATTATCACTTTATCCCTTATTCACAAATGTCACCGCTGGAAGAAAAATTGGCTCGTATGATAGCTGTCAAGGGACAAAATGGCAGTGTCTTGCCAAGTGTTACTCCTCTGAAGCCAGCTCCTACTACCAAACCTATAGCACCGGTGGAAAATAAACTGACAGAATTTGATGTCAACCAGGTTGTTAGAAAAGTTGGCGACGGTTATATTTTCGAGGATAAGGGCGCTAGTCGTTATGTTCTAGCTAAAGACTTAGCCAAGGATAAGATTGACGCTATTGAAAATCTCTTGTCAAATAAAACTCAAGAGACGCACTCTCTAGTTGCGAAGAAAGAAAATGTCGCTTCTCGTGACCAAGAATTTTATGATAAAGCATATAATTTATTGGCCGAGGCTCATAAAGCCTTGTCTGAAAATAAGGGGCGTACTTCTGATTTCCAAGCCTTAGACAAATTAGCAGAACGCTTGAATGATGAATCTTCTAATAAAGGAAAATTGGTAGATGATTTATTGACATTCCTAGCACCAATTACCCACCCAGAACGTCTTGGTAAACCAAATTCTCAAATTGCTTATACAGACGATGAAATTAAATTAGCGAAATTAGCAGGTAAGTATACAACAGAAGATGGCTATATCTTTGACACTCGTGATATTACCAGTGATGAGGGAGATGCTTATGTAACTCCACATATGTCCCATAGTCATTGGATTAAGAAAGAGAGCTTGTCTGAAGCTGAAAGAGTGGCAGCCCAGGCTTATGCTAAAGAGAAAGGTTTGATACCTCCTTCAACAGAGAATCAGGGTTCAGGAAATACTGAGGTTAAAGGAGTAGAAGCAATCTATAATAAAGTGGAAGCAGCTAAGAAGGTCCCACTTGATCATATTCCTTACAATCTACAACATACTGTTGAAGTTAAAAATGGTAGCTTAATTATACCTCATTACGACCATTACCATAACATTAAATTTGGTTGGTTTGACGAAGGACTCTATGAAGCACCTAAGGGTTATAGCCTTGAGGATCTCTTTGCGACTGTAAAATATTATGTTGAACATCCTGAAGAACGTCCTCACTCAGATAATGGTTGGGGAAATGCCAGCGACCATGTTCGTAAAAATAAGGCAGACAAAGACAGTAAATCTGATGAAGATAAGGAAGATCATCATGAATCAGACGAGTCAACCCGTCCTGAATCCAATGAAAAAGAAAATCATACAGGTTCAACCCCTTCAGTAGATAATCTTTATAAACCGAGCACTGATGAAGACGAGACAGAAGAAGTATCTAAAGATACAACAGACGAAGCTGAAGTACCTCAAGTAGAAACCGAAAAAGTAGAAGCCAAACTCAAAGAAGTAGAAGCTCTACTTGCTGAAGTAACGGATGCTAGTTTGAAAGACAATGTGACAGAGAGCCTATCTGGTTTACGAAATAATCTGAGTCTCCAAACCATGGATAATAATGGCATTATGGCAGAAGCAGAAAAATTACTTGCTTTGTTAAAAGGTAGTGAGTCAGTTACGACGAAACCAGCAGTATAAACTTTATACTATAAATCAAAATGATGTAAGAGTCAGTAGCAATACTGGCTTTTATTTTTTAAAATGATATAAAAATC
>NZ_JBKOTR010000025.1:0-1960 GCF_049738015.1 Streptococcus sp. CL5.50 | reverse complement strand
GAATATTCTTCTACAAATTGAGACTATTATTCAAATTAGTGCAGTTGTATCAATATCTATTGGAGCCATAGGAGTTTTTTTAGTTTATCAACCTGCTACAAAAATTTTCGGGCTGATTTTTGTTTCACTAATGTGGCTTCTAATCATCTGGATCTTATACCTACGTTTTGTCCTAAGCAAAGTTATTGTTCTAGTGTTACACGATTCTATTGATCTTAAGCTATATGAAGACATGTTAAGAGTTCAATCAGAAAAATCTATTAAGCCCTTTAGGGCAACATATCGTGAGAATTACCAAATTATCCAAGGTCGAGTGGCTTATTTAAAAGGAGATTTTCAAGCTGCCAAGGAAAAAATGTCCAAATATGATTTGAAAAAAATTTGGAAGAGATTCAGAACCCCTGCGTTTTTAATATCAAGCTTTGAACTATTAACAGTTTCCATTCATCTTCAAGATGCGCAAGATATTGCTTTCTTTGAGGAACAATTGTCCAAGGCACCAGATTTTAAAGGAGGCAAAGCTACACTTGTTGCTCAAGCCCAAGCCATAAAAGATATTGTGTTCAATAAAGAAGCGAACGACTACTTCGACATTACTGAACCAGAAAGTAAGCTAGCTCGAATCGTGTTTTCTTATTACGGCGCTCTCAATGCCCAATTAAAAGGAGATGAAGCTCGTGCCCGTAGTTTGTTTGAAAGTATCGCCCATGAAAATCCAGAACTCTTTTATGTTCAGGAAGCGAAAAAATATTTAGGAAGTAATAATGTTTCCTAGTACCTTTCGTTTAAATTAAGTAAAAGAGAGTAATCAGATCAAACAAGACTATGCAACAGTTAAATTTACTAACGAGACAGGATTGTGGAAGGTATATCATGGAGAATAGGTTTAAAACTGGGGAAAGAGGTAGTTGCTACAGTTTTTGTTATTGGTACTTTAATTAATGGTGATACAGTTAGTGCATCGACATTTGGCTTTGGAGTCTTGATAGCGATTCTAGTAATTGCGATCGACTTCTTATATTTAAGTTCTACAATGGAGGATAATGGTGAAAGAGATAATAAATAACTATTCGTTGAAAATATCTAGATTTGAAATTCCCAAATTATATAATTTGACAAAAATAGTATACATTTGCTTAATTCCTATAGTTTGCCTATCATTTATAGGCATGGTTGTTGAATTATTTAAAGGTGGGGAAATGAATTTTATGAAATTCATTACTTATACGGTAGTATGTTTTGGGTTTGAGACATTGATTTCATTAAACAATAAACTGGTTAAATTAGCTGTAGATAATATCTTTTTGACAGATATTAATTTCGACAAGCACATAAGTTATTATCGTTATGTAGCTGAACACTCAGTCAAGTCTCAACAACTGTTTAATAATGCAAATTGTTTACTAGCTATTGCCCAAGCGTCATACTACCAAGGAAAGTTTGAAGAAACACTTGATAATTTGGAACGAATAAATTTTGAGGGTAAAAATTTTAATAAGAAATTTGAAATCGAATTATCCACAATTTACTTTAAGATTCTTTCACTTATCCATGCTGATAGAGCAGAAGAAATTTCGAACCAAATCGATATGTTAGCTACATTAAAAGTTCGAACAAATTCTCAGGTTGCTTGGAAGACGAATGTAATAAACATAATAAAAGCTATAGAGGATATTGTTTTAAAGAAAAAATCAAACGACTACTTCGACACCACTGAACCAGAAAATAAATTAGCTCGAATCATGTTCTCTTATTACGGAGCTCTCAATGCCCAGCTAAAAGGAGATGAAGCTCGTGCCCGTAGTTTGTTTGAAAGTATCGTCCATGAAAATCCAGAGCTTTTCTATGTTCAGGAAGCGAAGAAATATTTAGAATTAGTGAAATGAGAGTAATATATGAAATTAGTAAAAAAAATAGTAAGTAGCGCGACAGAAAACACTCTTTTACAACTTGATAGGAC
>NZ_JBKOTR010000024.1:0-2687 GCF_049738015.1 Streptococcus sp. CL5.50 | reverse complement strand
TCCAACCAAGTTTGACAGAGACTCCAAACCTGACTGTCACCCCAACATATCATCAAAATCAAGGGGAAGATATCCCAACACTTTTAAGTGAATTGTATGCCAAACCTTTATCAGAACGCCATGTAGAATCTGATGGATTAGTCTTTGATCCGGCACAAATCATCAAACGTACAGCTAACGGTGTAGCAGTGCCTCACGGAGACCATTATCACTTTATCCCTTATTCACAAATGTCCCCTTTGGAAGAAAAATTAGCTCGTATGATAGCTGTCAAGGGACAAAATGGCAATGTTTTGCCAAGCGTCACTCCACTGAAGCCAGCGCCTACTACCAAACCTCAAGCGCCAGCGGAAAATAAAACGACTGAATTTGATGTCAACCAGGTTGTTAGAAAAGTTGGCGACGGATATATTATAGAGGATAAGGGCGTTAGTCGTTATGTTCTTGCTAAAGATTTGGCCAAGGATAAGATTGATACTATTGAAAATCTCTTGTCTAAGAAAACTCAAGAGACACATGCGCTAGTTGCGAAGAAAGAAAATGTCGCTCCTCGTGACCAAGAATTTTATGATAAAGCATATAATTTATTGGCCAAGGCTCATAAAGCCTTATCTGAAAATAAAGGTCGCGTTTCTGATTTCCAAGCCTTAGACAAATTAGCGGAACGCTTGAACGATGAATCTTCTAATAAAGGAAAATTGGTAGATGATTTATTGGCATTCCTAGCACCAATTACCCATCCAGAGCGACTTGGCAAACCAAATGCTCAAATTGAATATACCGAAAACGAAGTCCGTATTGCACAATTAGCTGATAAGTATACAACCTCAGATGGCTACATTTTTGACGAACATGATATTATCAGTGATGAAGGAGATGCCTATGTAACGCCTCATATGGGCCATAGTCACTGGATTGGAAAAGATAGTCTTTCTGATAAGGAAAAAGCTGCAGCTCAAGCCTATACTAAAGAAAAAGGTATCCTACCTCCATCTCCAGACGCAGATGCTCAAGCAAATCCAACTGGAGATAGTGCGGCGGCCATTTACAATCGTGTGAAAGGTGAAAAACGAATTCCACTCGTTCGACTTCCATACATGGTTGAGCATACAGTTGAGATTAAAAATGGTAATTTAATCATTCCTCATAAGGATCATTACCATAACATTAAATTTGCTTGGTTTGACGACCACTCATACAAAGCTCCAAATGGTTATACATTGGAAGACTTATTTGCGACGATTAAGTACTATGTTGAACATCCTGACGAACGTCCACATTCTAATGATGGATGGGGCAATGCTAGCGAGCATGTCTTAGGTAAGAAAGACCACAGTGAAGATCCAAATAAGAACTTCAAAGCAGATGAAGAGCCAGTAGAGGAAACACCTGCTGAGCCAGAAGTCCCTCAAGTAGAGACTGAAAAAGTGGAAGCCAAACTCAAAGAAGTAGAAGCTTTACTTGATAAAGTAACTGATGCTAGTCTGAAAGCTAATGCGACAGAAACACTAGCTGGTTTACGAAATAATTTGAGCCTGCAAACAATGGATAATAATGGTATCATGGCAGAAGCAGAAAAATTACTTGCGTTGTTAAAAGGTAGTAATCCTTCACCTGTAAATAAGGAAAAATCAACTAATGAAAAATGAAAGTCTCGATAAAGAGGCTTTCATTTTTATTATGTATATACGAAAAATTCTTGACAAGCAATACTAAAAAGAGTAAACTATTAACTAGTTAATTAACTGGTTTATCATTTTATAGTGAATCAAATAGAGTTAAGAAAAGAGGAAAGAATGAAAATCAATAAAAAATATCTAGCTGGGTCAGCAGCTGCACTTGTTTTAAGTGTCTGTGCTTATGAACTAGGTTTGCATCAAGCTCAAACTGTAAAAGAAAATAGCCGTGTTTCATACATCGATGGCAACCAACCAAGTCAAAAGGCAGAGAACTTGACACCTGATGAAGTCAGTAAGAGAGAGGGAATCAACGCCGAACAAATCGTTATCAAGATTACGGATCAAGGTTATGTGACCTCTCATGGAGATCATTATCATTACTATAATGGCAAGGTTCCTTATGACGCTATCATCAGTGAAGAACTCCTCATGAAAGATCCGAATTATCAGTTGAAGGATTCAGACATTGTCAATGAAATCAAGGGTGGTTATGTGATTAAGGTAGACGGGAAATACTATGTTTACCTCAAGGATGCCGCCCATGCGGACAATATTCGTACAAAAGAAGAGATTAAACGTCAGAAGCAGGAACATAGTAGTAATCACGGTGGCGGTTCAAACGATCAGGCAGTAGTTGCAGCCAGAGCTCAAGGCCGTTATACAACGGATGATGGGTATATCTTTAATGCCTCTGATATCATCGAAGATACGGGCGATGCCTATATCGTTCCTCATGGCAATCACTTCCACTATATTCCGAAGAGTGATTTGTCTGCCAGTGAATTAGCTGCTGCCCAAGCCTTCTTATCTGGAAAAGGTAGTCAATTAAGTACCGTTGAATACCGTTCAAGCAGGGGAGAAACAAGATCTACTCTAAGAACGAGTCAATATGAAACTCCTCAAAATCCTGCTACAGCTCCGGAGAGCCCAAATGAGGATTTAGCTAGTCTTCTTCAGGAATTATACGCTTTGCCACTTAGCCAACGTCATGTGGAGTCTGATGGATTA
>NZ_JBKOTR010000023.1:0-4936 GCF_049738015.1 Streptococcus sp. CL5.50 | reverse complement strand
AGCTAAGCGACTTCCATATCTCACAGGGGGCAACCCCCAACTACTTCCGGCGTTCTAGGGCTTAACTTCTGTGTTCGGCATGGGTACAGGTGTATCTCCTAGGCTATCGTCACTTAACTCTGAGTAATACCTACTCAAAATTGAATATCTATTCAAATCAAGAAAACCGTTCGCTTTCATATTCTCAGTTACTTTGGATAAGTCCTCGAGCTATTAGTATTAGTCCGCTACATGTGTCGCCACACTTCCACTTCTAACCTATCTACCTGATCATCTCTCAGGGCTCTTACTGATATAAAATCATGGGAAATCTCATCTTGAGGTGGGTTTCACACTTAGATGCTTTCAGCGTTTATCCCTTCCCTACATAGCTACCCAGCGATGCCTTTGGCAAGACAACTGGTACACCAGCGGTAAGTCCACTCTGGTCCTCTCGTACTAGGAGCAGATCCTCTCAAATTTCCTACGCCCGCGACGGATAGGGACCGAACTGTCTCACGACGTTCTGAACCCAGCTCGCGTGCCGCTTTAATGGGCGAACAGCCCAACCCTTGGGACCGACTACAGCCCCAGGATGCGACGAGCCGACATCGAGGTGCCAAACCTCCCCGTCGATGTGAACTCTTGGGGGAGATAAGCCTGTTATCCCCAGGGTAGCTTTTATCCGTTGAGCGATGGCCCTTCCATACGGAACCACCGGATCACTAAGCCCGACTTTCGTCCCTGCTCGAGTTGTAGCTCTCGCAGTCAAGCTCCCTTATACCTTTACACTCTGCGAATGATTTCCAACCATTCTGAGGGAACCTTTGGGCGCCTCCGTTACCTTTTAGGAGGCGACCGCCCCAGTCAAACTGCCCGTCAGACACTGTCTCCGATAGGGATCACCTATCTGGGTTAGAGTGGCCATAACACAAGGGTAGTATCCCAACAACGTCTCCTTCGAAACTGGCGTCCCGATCTCATAGACTCCTACCTATCCTGTACATGTGGTACAGACACTCAATATCAAACTGCAGTAAAGCTCCATGGGGTCTTTCCGTCCTGTCGCGGGTAACCTGCATCTTCACAGGTACTAAAATTTCACCGAGTCTCTCGTTGAGACAGTGCCCAAATCATTACGCCTTTCGTGCGGGTCGGAACTTACCCGACAAGGAATTTCGCTACCTTAGGACCGTTATAGTTACGGCCGCCGTTTACTGGGGCTTCAATTCATACCTTCGCTTGCGCTAAGCACTCCTCTTAACCTTCCAGCACCGGGCAGGCGTCACCCCCTATACATCATCTTACGATTTAGCAGAGAGCTGTGTTTTTGATAAACAGTTGCTTGGGCCTATTCACTGCGGCTGACATAAAGTCAGCACCCCTTCTCCCGAAGTTACGGGGTCATTTTGCCGAGTTCCTTAACGAGAGTTCTCTCGCTCACCTGAGGCTACTCGCCTCGACTACCTGTGTCGGTTTGCGGTACGGGTAGAGTATGTTTAAACGCTAGAAGCTTTTCTTGGCAGTGTGACGTCACTAACTTCGCTACTAAACTTCGCTCCCCATCACAGCTCAATGTTACAGATATAAGCATTTGACTCATATCACACCTCACTGCTTAGACAGACACTTCCAATCGTCTGCTTTAGTTAGCCTACTGCGTCCCTCCATCACTACATACTCTAGTACAGGAATATCAACCTGTTGTCCATCGGATACACCTTTCGGTCTCTCCTTAGGTCCCGACTAACCCAGGGCGGACGAGCCTTCCCCTGGAAACCTTAGTCTTACGGTGGACAGGATTCTCACCTGTCTTTCGCTACTCATACCGGCATTCTCACTTCTATGCGTTCCAGCACTCCTCACGGTACACCTTCATCACACATAGAACGCTCTCCTACCATACCTATAAAGGTATCCACAGCTTCGGTAAATTGTTTTAGCCCCGGTACATTTTCGGCGCAGGGTCACTCGACTAGTGAGCTATTACGCACTCTTTGAATGAATAGCTGCTTCTAAGCTAACATCCTAGTTGTCTGTGCAACCCCACATCCTTTTCCACTTAACAATTATTTTGGGACCTTAGCTGGTGGTCTGGGCTGTTTCCCTTTCGACTACGGATCTTAGCACTCGCAGTCTGACTGCCGACCATAATTCATTGGCATTCGGAGTTTATCTGAGATTGGTAATCCGGGATGGACCCCTCACCCAAACAGTGCTCTACCTCCAAGAATCTTTATGTCGACGCTAGCCCTAAAGCTATTTCGGAGAGAACCAGCTATCTCCAAGTTCGTTTGGAATTTCTCCGCTACCCACAAGTCATCCAAGCACTTTTCAACGTGCCCTGGTTCGGTCCTCCAGTGCGTCTTACCGCACCTTCAACCTGCTCATGGGTAGGTCACATGGTTTCGGGTCTACGTCATGATACTAAGGCGCCCTATTCAGACTCGGTTTCCCTACGGCTCCGTCTCTTCAACTTAACCTCGCATCATAACGTAACTCGCCGGTTCATTCTACAAAAGGCACGCTCTCACCCATTAACGGGCTCGAACTTGTTGTAGGCACACGGTTTCAGGTTCTATTTCACTCCCCTCCCGGGGTGCTTTTCACCTTTCCCTCACGGTACTGGTTCACTATCGGTCACTAGGGAGTATTTAGGGTTGGGAGATGGTCCTCCCAGATTCCGACGGGATTTCACGTGTCCCGCCGTACTCAGGATACTGCTAGGTACAAAGACTATTTTAAATACGAGGCTATTACTCTCTTTGGCTGATCTTCCCAAATCATTCTTCTATAATCTTTGAGTCCACATTGCAGTCCTACAACCCCGAAGAGTAAACTCTTCGGTTTGCCCTTCTGCCGTTTCGCTCGCCGCTACTAAGGCAATCGCTTTTGCTTTCTCTTCCTGCAGCTACTTAGATGTTTCAGTTCACTGCGTCTTCCTCCTCACATCCTTAACAGATGCGGGTAACAGGTAGTACCTGTTGGGTTCCCCCATTCGGAAATCCCTGGATCATCGCTTACTTACAGCTACCCAAGGCATATCGTCGTTTGTCACGTCCTTCTTCGGCTCCTAGTGCCAAGGCATCCACCGTGCGCCCTTATTAACTTAACCTTATTTTCTGACCTTTCAGTCATAAACTCTTATTAATACTACAGCGTTTTCGGTTTATTTTCTTGTTACTATTTGATATAGATATTCAATTTTCAATGTGCATTACTTGGTGATCTCTCACCAATGGAGCCTAGCGGGATCGAACCGCTGACCTCCTGCGTGCAAAGCAGGCGCTCTCCCAGCTGAGCTAAGGCCCCACAAGACCTCTCAAGACTAAACAAGACCAATGCGCAGTTCCTTTTCCTTAGAAAGGAGGTGATCCAGCCGCACCTTCCGATACGGCTACCTTGTTACGACTTCACCCCAATCATCTATCCCACCTTAGGCGGCTGGCTCCTTACGGTTACCTCACCGACTTCGGGTGTTACAAACTCTCGTGGTGTGACGGGCGGTGTGTACAAGGCCCGGGAACGTATTCACCGCGGCGTGCTGATCCGCGATTACTAGCGATTCCGACTTCATGTAGGCGAGTTGCAGCCTACAATCCGAACTGAGACTGGCTTTAAGAGATTAGCTTGCCGTCACCGGCTTGCGACTCGTTGTACCAGCCATTGTAGCACGTGTGTAGCCCAGGTCATAAGGGGCATGATGATTTGACGTCATCCCCACCTTCCTCCGGTTTATTACCGGCAGTCTCGCTAGAGTGCCCAACTGAATGATGGCAACTAACAATAGGGGTTGCGCTCGTTGCGGGACTTAACCCAACATCTCACGACACGAGCTGACGACAACCATGCACCACCTGTCACCTCTGTCCCGAAGGAAAGCTCTATCTCTAGAGCGGTCAGAGGGATGTCAAGACCTGGTAAGGTTCTTCGCGTTGCTTCGAATTAAACCACATGCTCCACCGCTTGTGCGGGCCCCCGTCAATTCCTTTGAGTTTCAACCTTGCGGTCGTACTCCCCAGGCGGAGTGCTTAATGCGTTAGCTGCGGCACTAAACCCCGGAAAGGGTCTAACACCTAGCACTCATCGTTTACGGCGTGGACTACCAGGGTATCTAATCCTGTTTGCTCCCCACGCTTTCGAGCCTCAGCGTCAGTTACAAGCCAGAGAGCCGCTTTCGCCACCGGTGTTCCTCCATATATCTACGCATTTCACCGCTACACATGGAATTCCACTCTCCCCTCTTGCACTCAAGTTAAACAGTTTCCAAAGCGTACTATGGTTAAGCCACAGCCTTTAACTTCAGACTTATCTAACCGCCTGCGCTCGCTTTACGCCCAATAAATCCGGACAACGCTCGGGACCTACGTATTACCGCGGCTGCTGGCACGTAGTTAGCCGTCCCTTTCTGGTAAGATACCGTCACAGTGTGAACTTTCCACTCTCACACTCGTTCTTCTCTTACAACAGAGCTTTACGATCCGAAAACCTTCTTCACTCACGCGGCGTTGCTCGGTCAGACTTCCGTCCATTGCCGAAGATTCCCTACTGCTGCCTCCCGTAGGAGTCTGGGCCGTGTCTCAGTCCCAGTGTGGCCGATCACCCTCTCAGGTCGGCTATGTATCGTCGCCTTGGTGAGCCGTTACCCCACCAACTAGCTAATACAACGCAGGTCCATCTGGTAGTGATGCAATTGCACCTTTTAAGCAAATGTCATGCAACATCTACTCTTATGCGGTATTAGCTATCGTTTCCAATAGTTATCCCCCGCTACCAGGCAGGTTACCTACGCGTTACTCACCCGTTCGCAACTCATCCGGAGAAGCAAGCTCCTCCTTCAGCGTTCTACTTGCATGTATTAGGCACGCCGCCAGCGTTCGTCCTGAGCCAGGATCAAACTCTCATTAAAAGTTTGAGTTCTCACTCATTTCTGTCACTGACAGATTTATTGTTTTTT
>NZ_JBKOTR010000022.1:0-11945 GCF_049738015.1 Streptococcus sp. CL5.50 | reverse complement strand
TTTGTATTTAGGGGGCAAAAAGGCGTAAAACATTTCAAGACAGCTCATTTACTAATAAATCCGATTCAGCTAATATAATTGAAAATGATGGAAAAAAGGGTGAATTTATGATATACTTTAACGTAGGACCTTTTTAGAAATTTTGAAAGAGTATTAAAAATTTAAAATGAGAAAAATTGTTATCAATGGTGGCTTGCCCCTGCAAGGTGAGATTACCATTAGTGGCGCAAAAAATAGTGTAGTAGCTTTGATTCCAGCTATTATTTTGGCAGATGATGTTGTGACTTTGGATTGTGTACCAGATATTTCCGATGTTGCTAGTCTTGTCGAAATTATGGAGTTAATGGGGGCTACTGTTAAGCGTTATGACGATGTCTTGGAGATTGATCCAAGAGGTGTTCAAAATATTCCAATGCCTTATGGGAAAATCAATAGTCTTCGTGCATCTTATTATTTTTATGGAAGTCTTTTAGGTCGCTTTGCTGAAGCTACTGTTGGTTTACCTGGTGGATGTGATTTGGGACCTCGCCCTATTGACCTACACCTTAAGGCTTTTGAAGCTATGGGTGCCACTGTTAGCTACGAGGGAGATAACATGAAGTTATCTGCTAAAGATACAGGACTTCATGGTGCAAGTATTTACATGGACACGGTTAGTGTAGGGGCAACGATCAATACGATGATTGCTGCGGTTAAAGCGAATGGTCGTACTATTATTGAAAATGCAGCCCGTGAACCTGAAATTATTGATGTAGCTACCCTCTTGAATAATATGGGAGCCCATATCCGCGGTGCAGGGACTAATATCATCATTATTGATGGTGTTGAAAGATTACATGGAACCCGTCATCAGGTGATTCCAGACCGTATCGAAGCAGGAACATATATTTCCTTAGCTGCTGCAGTCGGTAAGGGAATTCGTATCAACAATGTATTATACGAACACTTAGAAGGATTCATCGCTAAGTTGGAAGAGATGGGTGTGAGAATGACTGTATCTGAAGACAGTATTTTTGTCGAAGAACAGTCTAATTTGAAAGCAATCAATATTAAGACAGCTCCTTATCCTGGTTTTGCTACTGACTTGCAACAACCAATTACTCCTCTCTTGTTAACAGCAGAGGGGCGTGGTACCATTATTGATACCATTTATGAAAAACGAGTAAACCATGTTTTTGAACTAGCAAAGATGGATGCAGATATTACGACTACAAACAACTACATTTTATATACCGGTGGACGTAGTTTACGTGGTGCAAATGTAAAAGCAACTGACCTGAGAGCTGGTGCAGCTTTAGTTATTGCTGGTTTGATGGCCGAGGGGCAAACTGAAATTACAAATATCGAGTTTATCTTACGTGGTTATTCTGATATTATTGAAAAATTACGTAATCTAGGAGCGGATATTACACTTGTTGAAGAATAAACCGTAGAGGTGTTTATGAATATTTGGACCAAATTAGCAATGTTTTCTTTTTTTGAAACGGATCGCTTGTATTTGCGTCCTTTCTTTTTTAGTGATAGTCAGGACTTCCATGAGATAGCCTCAAATCCTGAAAATCTTCAATTTATTTTCCCAACTCAGGCAAGTCTGGAAGAAAGTCAATATGCACTGGCCAATTACTTTATGAAGTCCCCTTTGGGAGTGTGGGCTATTTGTGACCAGAAAAATCAACAAATGATTGGTTCTATTAAGTTTGAAAAGCTAGATGAAATAAAAAAAGAAGCAGAAATTGGTTATTTTTTGAGAAAAGACGCTTGGTCGCAAGGGTTCATGACAGAAGTTGTTAAAAAACTTTGTCAGCTTTCTTTTGAGGAATTTGGTTTAAAACAACTATCCATCATTACCCACCTTGAAAATGAAGCTAGTCAACGGGTTGCTCTTAAGTCTGGATTTCGTTTGTTCCGTCAGTTTAAAGGAAGTGATCGCTATACAAGAAAAATGCGAGATTATCTTGAGTTTCGCTTTGTAAAGGGAGAAATTAATGAGTAAACACCAAGAAATTCTAAGTTATTTGGAAGAATTACCTGTTGGTAAAAGAGTCAGTGTTCGAAGCATTTCCAACCATCTAGGAGTCAGTGATGGAACGGCCTATCGGGCCATTAAAGAAGCTGAAAACCGTGGAATTGTAGAGACTCGCCCAAGAAGTGGTACTATCCGTGTTAAATCTCAGAAAGTTGCTATAGAGAGATTAACTTTTGCTGAAATTGCTGAAGTGACTTCTTCTGAGGTTCTGGCTGGACAAGACGGTTTAGAGAGAGAATTTAGTAAGTTTTCAATCGGTGCCATGACTGAGCAAAATATTTTATCTTACCTTCATGATGGGGGACTCTTGATTGTTGGTGACCGGACTCGTATTCAATTATTAGCGCTGGAAAATGAAAATGCAGTTCTGGTTACAGGTGGATTTCAGGTTCATGATGATGTGCTTAAACTGGCCAATCAAAAAGGAATTCCTGTTTTAAGAAGCAAACATGACACTTTCACTGTCGCGACCATGATCAATAAAGCCCTTTCAAATGTACAAATCAAGACTGATATTCTGACAGTTGAGAAACTTTATCGTCCGAGTCATGAGTATGGTTTTCTGAGAGAGACTGACACTGTTAAAGATTATTTGGACTTGGTGCGTAAGAATCGTAGCAGCCGTTTCCCAGTTATCAATCAACATCAGGTTGTTGTTGGGGTTGTTACCATGAGAGACGCTGGTGATAAGTCACCAAGCACCACAATTGACAAGGTCATGTCTCGTAGTCTATTTTTGGTTGGATTATCGACAAATATTGCCAATGTCAGTCAACGGATGATTGCTGAAGACTTTGAAATGGTACCGGTTGTTCGAAATAATCAAACCTTGCTTGGGGTTGTAACCAGACGAGATGTCATGGAGAAGATGAGTCGTTCCCAAGTTTCTGCTCTACCTACTTTTTCTGAGCAGATTGGTCAAAAACTTTCTTATCACCATGATGAAGTAGTGATTACAGTGGAACCCTTTATGCTAGAGAAGAACGGTGTTTTGGCTAATGGTGTATTGGCAGAAATTCTGACCCACATGACCCAAGATTTAGTTGTTAATAGTGGTCGTAATCTTATTATTGAGCAGATGCTAATCTACTTTTTGCAGGCTGTTCAGATAGATGATATATTGCGCATTCAAGCACGCATTATCCATCATACGAGACGGTCAGCTATTATTGATTACGATATTTATCATGGTCATCAGATTGTTTCAAAAGCAAATGTGACTGTTAAAATTAATTAGAAACTAGGAGAAAAAATGATAACATTAAAATCAGCTCGTGAAATCGAAGCTATGGATAAGGCCGGTGATTTTCTAGCAAGTATTCATATCGGCTTGCGTGATTTGATTAAGCCAGGCGTAGATATGTGGGAAGTTGAAGAATACGTTCGCCGTCGTTGTAAAGAAGAAAATTTCCTTCCGCTTCAGATTGGAGTTGACGGTGCTATGATGGACTATCCTTATGCTACCTGCTGCTCTTTAAACGATGAAGTAGCTCACGCTTTCCCTCGTCACTATATTTTGAAAGATGGTGATTTGCTCAAGGTTGATATGGTTTTGGGAGGCCCAATTGCTAAATCTGACCTGAATGTCTCAAAATTAAACTTCAACAATGTGGATCAAATGAAGAAATACACTCAGAGCTATTCTGGTGGTCTAGCAGACTCTTGTTGGGCTTATGCTGTCGGTACACCGTCCGAAGAAGTGAAAAACTTGATGGATGTAACTAAAGAAGCCATGTACAAGGGGATTGAGCAGGCTGTTGTTGGAAACCGTATCGGTGATATTGGAGCAGCGATTCAAGAATACGCTGAAAGTCGTGGATACGGTGTAGTGCGTGATTTGGTTGGTCATGGTGTTGGCCCAACCATGCACGAAGAACCAATGGTTCCTAACTATGGTATTGCAGGTCGAGGACTCCGTCTTCGTGAAGGTATGGTCTTGACCATTGAACCGATGATCAATACAGGTGACTGGGAAATCGATACAGATATGAAAACTGGCTGGGCGCATAAGACCATTGACGGTGGATTGTCATGTCAGTATGAACACCAATTTGTCATTACTAAAGATGGTCCGGTAATCTTGACTAGCCAAGGTGAAGAAGGGACTTATTAATAAAAAGTGAAAAGGCTACTGGAAGTTCATTTCTAAAGAATCTAGTAGATCTTTTCATATTAAATAAACGCATTGTATCAAGTTTTTAAGTGCCTGATATAATGCGTTTTTCTGGCTTTAAAATTCTTACCTCAATATATTGTACTTTATAATCATTTCAAAAAAATGAACTTTCTACACTGTTACACTTCAGGTAAAAAATATGTTTCAGATTTTCTGTTACAGAAATAGATATCATTATGAAATAATTATTTTATATTTACTACTATTTCTATAAAAACCACAAAGATATTGGCAAACTATCTGATAAATAATTATTTCGTGTTACCAACAAGGCTACGAGGAAGGATTTGTTGCCTATCGTGGTTATGATGTTTAATGAATCTTTAAAGATTGCTTTAGAGCCTTATCATTCGGAATTGTTTTTGCCTATTTTGAACTCTACTGAACGTGAAAGAAAGTAAAAACGAGAGGGTGTAGAGGAATTATATCTTCTTGATTTTAGTAGTCAATTCGATACTCTCACGACAGAAGATTTAAAGGATTACTTTGATGGAGAAATTATCATTGTTTCACGTTATTATTGTAGATTCTAAAAGAAATCAATTCAGTACATTACCTCTTTTTATTCTTTTTCAAAGGTAAATCCTTCTCCAAGGATTTCGTGGGCTTCTGTAATGGTTATAAAGGCTTGAGGATCGATTCGATGAATCATTTCCTTCATTTTCACAATTTCATTTCTTCCGACAATACAGTAAATGATTTTTAAATCTTCTCGACTATAATAACCTTGACCTGAGATGAAAGTAACGCCTCTACCTAGGTCATCATTAATCGCCTTAGCAAGTTGGTCAGGACGTTTTGTGATAATCATAAATCCTTTACCTGCATAGCCACCTTCGCCGATCAAATCAATAACACGAGAAACGATAAAATCAAATAAGAGCGTGTAGGTAACTAATCTCAGATCCTTAAAGATTAGGAGAATAAGCATGAGAATACAAAAATCTAAGATAAAAAGCAGTTTTCCCATAGATATATGAGTGTATTTATTGATAATACGAGCTACAATATCAGTTCCACCAGTTGTCCCACCAGCATTGAAGATAATTCCGAGCCCAATTCCCAATAGAATCCCAGCTATAAGGGCTGTGATCAGTAAATCACCTTGAAGATCAATATGAAGGGGAATACGCTCAAAAAAAGCCAACCAGGCGGACAAGGCTAAGGTTCCTAGTAAACTAGAATAGAGAGATTTTGCTCCAAAAATCTTCCAAGCTAGGATGAAAAGAGGAATATTAATCAGCAAGTTCATGAGCGAAACAGGGATTTTAAAAAGATAAAAGGTGATGAGGGTAATACCTGTCGCCCCTCCTTCAAAGAGATGATGGGGAACTACAAAATAAGTCAGACCAAAAGCATAAATAGCAGCACCTAGTAAAATGGTTAAAATGGGGTAAATTTTTTTAATCATAGGAACCTCTTTTCTTATAAGTAGATTATATCAAATTTTTAAGGAAAATTTGAATGACTCCATTAGGATTTTTAATCTTTTTTTGATATAATTAAAAGTAAGAAAACCAATCTGAATCCTAAAATAGAAAGATTGATACTATGACAAAAATTAAGATTGTAACCGATTCATCTGTTACTATTGAACCTGAACTAGTAAAACAATTAGATATCACTGTTGTTCCGTTATCTGTAATGATTGATAATGTTGTTTATTCTGATGCGGATTTGAAAGAAGAAGGTAAATTTCTTCAGTTGATGCAAGTAAGTAAGAACCTCCCGAAAACAAGCCAGCCCCCTGTAGGTGTCTTCGCTGAAGTTTTTGAAGACCTATGCAAGGATGGTAGCCAGATTCTTGCTATTCATATGTCCCATGCTCTTTCTGGTACTGTAGAAGCAGCGCGACAGGGTGCTAGTTTATCTACTGCCGACGTGACAGTTATTGATAGTTCCTTCACTGACCAAGCCCTGAAATTCCAGGTTGTTGAGGCTGCGAAGTTAGCACAAGAAGGCAAAGATATGGAGGAAATTTTAACTCGCATAGAAGAGGTAAAAAAACACACAGAACTCTATATTGGCGTTTCGACTTTGGAAAATCTTGTTAAAGGTGGACGAATTGGGCGTGTAACTGGATTGTTGAGCTCACTTCTCAATATACGTGTTGTCATGCAGATGAAAGACCATGAATTGCAGCCAATCGTTAAAGGTCGTGGAGCTAAAACTTTTAAAAAATGGTTGGATGAGCTGACAAGTTCGCTAACTGAACGTTCTGTAGCAGAGATTGGAATTTCATATTCTGGTAGTGCTGATTGGGCAAAAGAGATGAAAGAAAGCTTACAAGCTTATGTTGAAAAGCCTATTTCAGTTTTGGAAACGGGCTCTATTATTCAAACTCACACGGGTGAGAACGCTTGGGCTATTTTAGTACGTTACTACTCTTAAAAAAATAAATAAAATGGGAAGAAATAGCGTTTTTAACTTGACCTAAAAGGGATTTTAGGATATGATTATAATTGTTAATTAGAAATTAAATTGGAGGAATCATTAACATGGCAAACAAACAAGATTTGATCGCTAAAGTAGCAGAAGCTACAGAATTGACTAAGAAAGACTCAGCAGCAGCAGTTGAAGCTGTATTCTCAGCAGTAGCTGACTACCTTGCAGCTGGTGAAAAAGTTCAATTGATCGGTTTTGGTAACTTTGAAGTTCGTGAGCGTGCTGCACGTAAAGGTCGCAACCCACAAACTGGTAAAGAAATCACAATTGCAGCTTCTAAAGTTCCAGCATTCAAAGCTGGTAAAGCTCTTAAAGACGCTGTTAAATAATCAACCTTTAAAAAGCCTATTGTATCAAGTTTTCTAGCTTGAGCAGTAGGCTTTTTTGTGTATAGGGAGGCAAAAAAGGGCCAGAATCTGAATGAACTAGTACCGGAAAATCTTTCAAATACAGACTAATTCAAATTGCGTAGCAGAAATCATACAAATGAAATTGATTATAGTAAAATAGGATTAGAATTATTAAGAAAGTTGGTTCTTTATTGGAAACGATAGTATTTTCAATCTCCGTTTTTTTAGCAGGGATCTTGTCCTTCTTTTCCCCTTGCATTTTTCCTCTGTTACCTGTTTATACTGGAATTTTGCTGGATGATCAGGAAAGCGCAAAAAGCTTTTCTTTGTTTGGGAGAAAGGTTGCCTGGTCAGGTCTGATTCGAACTCTTTGCTTTATCGCAGGCATTTCACTCATTTTCTTTATTCTAGGATTCGGTGCTGGTTACTTTGGTAATATTCTCTACACCAATTGGTTTCGATATACCATGGGAACAATTATTATCATTTTAGGCCTTCACCAGATGGAAATTTTTCATTTTAAGAAATTAGAGGTTCAAAAAAGCTTTACTTTTAAGAAATCAGAAGCCAATCGTTATTGGTCAGCCTTTTTACTCGGTATTACTTTTAGCTTTGGTTGGACGCCTTGTATTGGTCCAGTTTTAAGTTCTGTTTTAGCGCTTGCGGCTTCTGGAGGCAATGGTGCTTGGCAAGGAGCTATCTATACCTTGATTTATACTCTAGGGATGGCTATTCCTTTCTTGGTTTTGGCTCTAGCTTCTGGTGTAGTGATGCCTTATTTTAGTAAAATCAAACGTCATATGATGTTACTGAAGAAAATTGGTGGTTTGCTCATTATTTTAATGGGAATTTTGTTACTATTAGGACAAGTAAATGTTCTAGCTGGAATTTTTGAATAAAGGAGAAAAAGATGAAAAAAGTAATGTTTGCTGGCTTAAGCCTCTTGTCATTAGTCGTATTGATAGCCTGTGGTGAGGAAGAGACTAAAAAGACTCAAGCACCAGAACAAACTCCAAAACAACAACAAACGACTGTACAACAAATTGCTGTTGGAAAAGATGCGCCAGATTTTACCTTGCAATCAATGGATGGCAAAGAAGTTAAGCTATCTGATTATAAGGGTAAAAAGGTTTATTTGAAGTTTTGGGCTTCATGGTGTGGTCCATGTAAAAAAAGTATGCCTGAGTTGATGGAATTAGCTGCAAAACAAGATCGTGACTTCGAAATTCTTACTGTTATTGCACCAGGAATTCAAGGTGAAAAAACTGTTGAGCAATTCCCACAATGGTTCCAAGATCAAGGTTATAAGGATATCCCAGTTCTTTATGACACAAAAGCAACCACATTCCAAGCTTATCAAATTCGAAGCATTCCTACAGAATACCTAATTGACAGTCAAGGAAAGATTGGAAAGATTCAATTTGGTGCTATCAGCAATGCGGATGCAGAAGCAGCTTTTAAAGAAATGAAATAGAATCGATAAAAATCTGATTACAAGATGTAGTCAGATTTTTTTAGGAAAATGTTTTATAAATATTCACAAATATCCTATATTTATGGTAAAATAGAATCATCATTTTATTTTGGAGTCAAAGATGAATATATTTAGAACAAAAAATGTTAGTTTGGATAAAACGGAGATGCACAGGCATTTGAAGTTATGGGATTTGATTTTGCTGGGTATCGGAGCCATGGTAGGGACAGGTGTCTTTACAATAACAGGTACTGCAGCCGCAACTCTAGCGGGTCCAGCCCTAGTGATTTCAATCGTCATTTCTGCCTTGTGTGTAGGATTATCAGCCCTCTTTTTTGCAGAATTTGCTTCACGAGTACCCGCTACAGGTGGTGCCTACAGCTATCTCTATGCTATTTTAGGAGAATTCCCAGCTTGGTTGGCTGGTTGGTTAACCATGATGGAATTCATGACAGCCATATCTGGTGTGGCTTCGGGTTGGGCAGCTTATTTTAAAGGCTTGCTCTCTCAATATGGGATAGCCCTTCCTCAGGCTTTAAATGGTACCTTTAATCCTCAAGCAGGGACATTTGTTGATTTATTGCCTATTCTTGTCTTGGTATTGGTGACCTCACTTGTTTTACTCAATGCTAAAGCAGCATTACGTTTTAATTCTATTCTAGTGATTTTGAAATTTTCCGCTTTAGCTCTCTTTATTTTGGTGGGAATTTGGCATATCAAGCTTGATAATTGGAGCAATTTTGCTCCTTATGGTTTTGGACAAATCTATGGTGCTAGTACTGGTATTATGGCTGGTGCGTCCTTAATGTTCTTTGGATTTTTAGGCTTCGAATCCATCTCTATGGCTGTAGATGAGGTCAAGACTCCTCAAAAAAATATTCCTAGAGGGATTGTCTTATCGCTTTCTATCGTAACCATTCTTTATGCCTTGGTGACGCTTGTCTTAACTGGTGTGGTCCATTATAGCCATCTAAATGTCGACGATGCCGTTGCCTTTGCCCTTCGTAGCGTTGGGATCAGTTGGGCAGCCAACTATGTATCATTAGTTGCTATCTTAACCTTGATTACGGTTTGTATCTCAATGACTTATGCCCTATCTCGTATGATTTACAGTTTAGCGCGTGACGGATTGATGCCTGCCGCCTTTAAAGAATTAACAAAGACTAGCAAGGTACCAAAGAATGCTACTATCTTGACCGGTCTAGCTTCAGCAGTAGCAGCAGGAATGTTCCCTCTTGCTAGTATCGCAGCCTTCTTAAATATTTGTACCTTGGCCTACTTGATCATGCTGGCTTATGGTCTGATTCGCTTACGGAAAGAAAAAGGAATGCCCAAAGCTGGAGAATTTAAAACACCATTGGTACCTCTGTTACCGATTTTATCAATCATCATTTGTTTATCCTTTATGTTGCAGTATAATATGGAAACTTGGATTGCTTTCCTAGTTGCATTGTTAGTAGGAAGTATTATTTACTTTACTTATGGTTATAAGCATTCTACCATAGAAGAATAAAGTGAGAATCTGTTGAGTTATTGGAACTTAGCAGATTTTTATATGTGAAAGAAATTTCAAATTTTTTCTAAAAATAGCTTGACAGATTAAATTTTTAGGAGTAGAATGTTTACCAGTTAATTAAATAGTTAAGGAGTTGTTTATGAAGAAACAAAGTTTATTTTTAGTATTGTTAAGTGTCTTTCTTTTGTGTTTAGGGGCTTGTGGCCAAAAGGAAAGTCAGACTGGGAAAGGGATGAAAATTGTAACCAGTTTTTATCCTGTCTATGCTATGGTCAAGGAAGTATCTGGTGACTTGAATGATGTTCGGATGATTCAGTCAAGTAGTGGAATTCACTCCTTTGAACCTTCGGCAAATGATATCGCAGCCATCTATGATGCAGATGTCTTTGTTTACCATTCGCATACTCTTGAATCTTGGGCGGGAAGTCTGGACCCCAATCTTAAAAAATCTAAAGTGAAGGTTTTAGAGGCTTCTGAAGGAATGACCTTAGACCGAGTCCCAGGGCTAGAAGATGTGGAAGCAGGGGATGGAGTTGATGAAAAAACGCTCTATGACCCTCACACTTGGCTAGATCCTGAAAAAGCTGGCGAAGAAGCTCAGATTATCGCTGATAAACTTTCAGAGGTGGATAGTGAGCATAAAGAAACTTATCAAAAAAATGCGCAAGCCTTTATCAAAAAAGCTCAAGAATTGACTAAGAAATTCCAGCCTAAATTTGAAAAAGCGAGTCAGAAAACTTTTGTAACACAGCATACAGCCTTTTCTTATCTTGCTAAGAGATTTGGATTAAATCAACTTGGAATCGCTGGTATCTCTCCTGAACAAGAACCAAGTCCACGACAACTAACAGAAATTCAGGAATTTGTTAAAACCTATAAAGTTAAAACGATTTTTACAGAAAGTAACGCTTCTTCAAAAGTAGCTGAAACTCTTGTCAAATCAACAGGTGTGGGTCTTAAAACTCTGAATCCTTTAGAGGCAGACCCACAAAATGACAAGACCTATTTAGAAAACCTGGAAGAAAATATGAGTGTTCTAGCAGAAGAATTAAAGTGAGGAAAGAATGAAAATCAATAAAAAATATGTGGCGGGTTCAGTGGCAGTCCTTGCCATAAGCGTTTGTTCCTATGAACTTGGTCGTTACCAAGCTAGTCAAGTTAAGAAAGATTCTAATCGAGTGGCTTATATAGATGGTGATCAGGCTGGTCAAAAGGCAGAGAACTTGACACCAGATGAAGTCAGTAAGAGAGAGGGAATCAACGCCGAACAAATTGTTATCAAGATTACGGATCAAGGTTATGTGACTTCTCATGGAGATCATTATCATTACTATAATGGCAAGGTTCCTTATGATGCCATCATCAGTGAAGAACTGCTGATGAAAGATCCGAATTATCAGTTGAAGGATGCAGATATTGTCAATGAAATCAAGGGTGGTTATGTAATTAAGGTAGACGGTAAATACTATGTTTACCTCAAGGATGCCGCCCATGCGGACAATATTCGTACAAAAGAAGAGATTAAACGTCAGAAACAGGAACATAGTAGTAATCACGGGGGTGGTTCTAACGATCAGGCAGTAGTTGCAGCCAGAGCTCAAGGACGCTATACAACGGATGATGGTTATATCTTTAACGCATCTGATATCATCGAAGATACGGGTGATGCTTATATTGTTCCTCATGGCAATCACTTCCACTATATTCCGAAGAGTGATTTGTCTGCCAGTGAATTAGCTGCCGCCCAAGCCTTCTTATCTGGAAAAGGCGGTCAATTAAGTACGGTTGAATATCGTTCTAGTAGAGCTGAAACAAGATCTAGTGTGAGAACGAGTCAATCTGAGACTCCTCAAAATCCTGCAACAGCTCCTGAAAGTCAAAGTGAGGATTTAGCTAGTCTTCTTCAAGAATTATACGCTTTGCCACTTAGCCAACGTCATGTGGAGTCTGATGGCTTG
>NZ_JBKOTR010000021.1:0-15419 GCF_049738015.1 Streptococcus sp. CL5.50 | reverse complement strand
GGGACCTAAGGGTGACAAAGGTGAACGTGGAGAAGATGGTAAGACTCCAGAAGTAACTGTAACTCCAGGTAAAGATGGTCATAGTACCGACATTACATTCACTGTTCCAGGTAAAGATCCAGTTACAGTAAATGTTAAGAACGGAGAAAATGGTCTAAACGGTAAAACTCCAAAAGTTGATTTGCTTCGTGTCGAAGGACAAAACGGAAATCCATCACACACAATTGTGACATTCTATACAGATGAAAACAATGATGGTAAGTACACTCCAGGAACTGATGAACTTCTAGGTTCTGAAATGATTAAAGATGGTGCTAAAGGTGCGGACGGACGTGATGGTAAATCATTGCTTACTGTCAAAGATGGCAAAGAAACTAAAGTTTACCAAGAAGATCCAGCACACCCAGGTCAACCATTGAACCCTGAAAAACCTCTTGCAGTTATTAAAGATGGAGTGGACGGTGTCTCTCCAACAGTAACAGCTGTTCGTAAGGATGAAGAAGGGCATAAGGGTGTAGAAATCACTGTTGATAACCATGATGGTTCACAACCAACTACAGTCTTTGTTCAAGATGGTGCTAAGGGAGAAACTGGTGCAACCGGTCAGGATGGACAAACTCCTACAATCACTACTCAACGTGGACAAGATGGCCAAAGCACTGTTGTAACTATCACAACACCAGGTAAAGATCCAGTAACCTTCACTGTAAAAGATGGTAAGAATGGTAAAGATGGCCGTACACCAACTATTGACTTAAATGCATTGGTGGAAGCAGTTAGAAGAGGTGCTGGATCAACTTCTAATTCACAACCTTCTGGAACATCAAGAAGTGCAAGAAGAGCAAGAAGTGTAGGAGATAATCCAGATGAAGTAACTCCACCAGCTCAACCAGCATCTTCAGATTCAACAGCATCACAACCAGTAGATGGTACTCGTATTACAGCATACTATGATAACAATGGTAACGGTAAATACGATCCAGGTGTGGATGAATTAATTGGTACAAGTGATATCTTGAATGGTACAAATGGACGTAATGGTGCAGATGGAGCTTCTGGTACAGATGGCCGTAACGGTGCCGAATTATTAAGTGGAGTTACTGCACCAACTGCTAAAGATGGTAAAGATGGTGATACTTACATCGATGCTAACACAGGTGATGTTTACAAGAAAGAAAATGGTTCTTGGAACAAGATTGGTAATATCCGTGGACCTCAAGGAGTAGCCGGCGAAAAAGGTGAAAAAGGTGAAAAAGGTGAAAAAGGTGAAAACGGAGCTAATGGAGCAGACGGTAAATCACCAGTTGTAAATGTAACGGACAATGGAGATGGAACACACTCTATTACTGTTAGAAACCCTGATGGTTCTGAATCAACAACTAAAGTTAAAGATGGTAAAGACGGTAAAACTGCCAATATCACTACAACAGAAAATCCAGATGGAAGCCACACAATCACTGTAACAAATCCAGACGGAACAACTAAAGAAACAGTTGTTAAAAACGGTAAAGACGGTAAGACTCCAAAAGTTGAAGTAACGGATAACGGAGATGGAACTCATACTGTTAAAGTTACGGATGGAGACGGCAATGTTACCAACGCTATCATCAAAGATGGTAAAGACGGTAAAGCTGCAACAGCAACAACTACTGAAAACCCAGATGGAAGCCACACAGTAACAATCACTAACCCAGACGGAACTAAGAATGAGTTTGTTGTGAAAAATGGACGTGACGGTGTTGACGGACGTACTCCAACCGCATCTGTTCGTGATAATGGAGACGGAAGTCATACAATCGTTATTACAAATCCAGAAGGTGTGACAACTGAAACCACAGTTCGTGATGGTAAATCACCAAAAGTGACTATAACTGATGAACAAAATGGAACTCATAAGATCTCAGTTCTAAATGGTGATGGAACAACTACTGAAACAATCATTAAAGATGGTAAATCACCAGTAGCAACTGTTACTGACAACCATGATGGTACTTACACAATTCGTGTAGAAAACGGTAATGGTACTGTTTCTGAAACCACAGTTCGTGACGGTAAATCACCAACTGCTAAGGTTGTGGATAACGGAGATGGAACTCACACTATCACAGTTGTGAACTCAGACGGTACAACTACAACAACAACAGTTCGTGATGGTAAAGAACCAAAACTTGAAGTTATTGATAACAACAATGGTTCACACACTATTAAAGTGACAGGAGCTGATGGTAAAGAAACAACAACTACAATCTTTGATGGTAAATCACCAAAAGCGAACATCGTTGATAACGGAGACGGAACTCATACATTAACAATCGTAGATTCTGATGGTCGTGAATACAAATCTATTATCAAAGATGGTAAAGACGGCAAAGATGGCGTTTCACCAACTGTAACAGTTAAAAATAATAACGATGGAACTCACGTTGTAACAATCACTAATCCGGATGGAAGTAAGACAGAAATGGTGATTAAAGACGGTAAAGATGGTAAATCACCAAAAGTTTCTGTTGAAGATAATGGTGATGGTAGTCATACAATCACAATCATCAATTCTGATGGAACTGTGACAAAAACAGTTATTAAAGATGGCAAAGATGGTAGAGATGGACGTGATGGTCGAGACGGCAAAGACGGAAAATGTGGATGCCAAGACAAACCAGTAACACCATCAAATGACAAACCAGTTCCTCCAACACGTAATGTGCCAGAAGGACCAACGTTTGCAATGCCAGAACCACCAGTTCATGAATTGCCAGAATTTAACGGTGGTGTGCCAGGAATACCAGAAGTTCACGAATTACCAGAATTCAATGGTGGAGTACCAGGTATGCCTGAAGTTACTGAAGTACCAGAATTAGATATTCCAACAGTACCAGTACAACCAACACCAAATGTACCGGTTAAACCTGTACCAGTACAACCAACACCAGATGTACCGGTTAAACCTGTGCCAGCGCAACCAACACCAAATGTACCGACACCAGAAGTGCCAGTACAACCAACTCCAGTTGTTCCAACACCAGAAGTACCGGTTAAACCAGTACCAGCGGTTCCAGAACAACCAGTAGTACCAACACCGGCTCAACCAGCAACTCCAGTAAATGCTAACCCAGTAGTACCAACTACAGTTAAAGAAAACCATGGGGACAAATTACCAGAAACTGGAAGCCAATCTGATTATATCTCTGTTCTTCTAGGTAGCGGTATTCTATTGAGCCTATATGTAGGTCGAAGAAAAGAAGATTAATCAGCCAAAAGCAGTCACTAATTTCTCGAAAGAAGATGATAAGTGATAGATCTCGGATGAAAGAATATTCTTAGAACGATTTTCCATGATGGAAAAGACTGCAAAAAACCTTGAGTGGTAACGCTCAAGGTTTTTTTGGATGGCTGATGTTTTTCTGAAAATCTTGATTGAGTCTAAAAATGCCACCCTATTAGGTGGCGATCATTGATTTAGACTTTTAAAAATTCTTTATTTTTTACTGAATTGCTGCGAGCAAGTCTTGAGCTTGTTTTTCAAGTGAGTTTAGGACTGTTTCTTCAAGAATCAATTTTCCGTCTGCCCAAGCAGAGTCGTTAACACGTGCAGCAGTGAAATCACCAACGACTTGTGTACGGATAAATGGCAAGAGGTCTTTATAGATAGCGAAAAGTTGATCATGACCTGCATTGGCTACAGATGATACTGTGACAAACTTGTCTTGAAGAGCAGAAGCACCACGTGTATCAGATAAGTCAAGGGCACGAGATAGCCAATCAAGCAAGTTTTTCACTGTTCCAGGGATAGAGAAATTGTAGACTGGAGAGAAGATCCAGATGGCATCAGCAGCGAGAACTGCTTCACGAGCAGCAGCTACAGCTGGGTGTGTTGGAACTTCCAAATCTTGGCTAAAGAGAGGAAGGTTTGAATAATCGAGGTAGCTAACTTCCGCTTTACCAGCAAGTGCTTTCTCAGCTTCGAGAGCCATTTGGTGGTTGAAAGAACCTTGACGTAGTGAACCGACGATAAATAATACTTTTTTAGACATAATGTGTCTCCTTTTTCTAAAATTTCCGAGAACTCTCTCGTTGTTATAAAATATATTACAACAAAACAAAACAACTTGCAAGAAATTTGCTCAGAGTTTATTTGAGAATTATAAAATTGCAGAAACTCTAGTCAGTTGCCACTGGAAAAGTAAGAACTGTTTTTTGGATTTTAGTTTTCTTTGATTTTATAGGAGTATTCCAATATTCTCTTGTAATATGATGACATAAGTGCTAAAATAAACAAGAAAACTCGCAATAGAAACCGCAGAACAGCTATTTTCCGGTATCATTTCATAAATAATTAAAGGAACAATAATGGCATTGAAGAATGCTTCTAAAAGGGGTGGGGATCATGTAAGGCACAGATTAACAAGTGACGGACAAAAGAAATAATAATACACTTGTTAAGGAGAAAAGATGTTAATAAGAAATTATCGGAAAAATATTGGCCTGATGGCCGGAGTTGAGTTTTTTGCATTTCTAGGGATTACCAGTTTTTGGATTCTCTTTCTCAGTCAAAACGGCATGTCTCTTTGGCAGATTGGACTTCTGGAGAGTATTTTTCATACGACCAGTCTTCTCTGTGAAATTCCATCTGGTATGTTAGCTGACCGCTATTCCTATAAGACCAACCTTTATTTAAGTCGTATAGCAGGAATTGTGTCTTCTATTCTCATGTTGGCTGGGCAAGGAAATTTTTGGATTTATGCACTAGCTATGGCGATAAATGCCTTGTCTTATAATTTTGATTCAGGAACAAGCGCAGCAATGGTCTATGACTCGGCTGTAGAGGCTGGACTCAAGAAGCGTTACTTATCTATTTCAAGTTTTATGTCAGGAGTAGCAGAAGGAACTCGGTCTTTGGGGACAGTGTTGGCGGGATTTTTTGTCCATGGTCAATTGCACCTGACCTACTATATCATGATTGCCACTTCTATCATAGTTCTTTTCCTGATTTGGATGCTGAAAGAACCAAGTGTCAAGCTAGAAAAAGCTGATAGTGTGACCATGAAACAGATTATTTGGACTGTTAAGGAAGAGTTGGAGCGAAATCCTATGCTGTTTAACTGGATGATTTTATCTCAGATTGTCGGAACACTTATGTGCATGTTTTATTTTTACTATCAAAATCAGTTACCGGATTTAAGTAGCTGGCAAATTTCAGCAGTTATGCTACTTGGAAGTCTCTTGAATATCCTTGCAGTCTATCTAGCGAGTAAGATTGGAAAGAGATATGCTGCCTTGAAGCTTTTCCCTATCCTCGTGCTGCTGACTGGAGTCACCTATATGCTGTCCTACTTTGGAACACCTCTAATCTATATTTTGATTTATTTGATTAGTAATGCTCTATATGCTCTTTTTCAGCCGATTTTTGACAATGATTTGCAAGAGCGCCTCCCAAGTGAAGTAAGGGCAACCATGCTGAGTGTCTACTCTATGATGTTTAGCCTAAGTATGATTGTGTTCTTCCCGCTGACAGGGTGGTTGATTGACAATTTAGGCTTTGTAGTAGCATTTCTTTATCTAGGCTTCTTTTTAGTCATGATTAGCCTTCTACTGCCTATATTTTTAGGAAAAATGGCTAAAAGAATGGATGATAAAATGATTCCATAGATTAAAAGAATTTTTGAAAACTTGAGTGTCAAGCTCAGGTTTTTTAATAGGTTGATTTTGGAGCTGTCTTTCATTTTTTTGCTCGGTTTTAACTAAGAAAAATCGGTTTACTTTGAAGGCAGAAATAAAATGCGATTGTTCCTATATTCACTTGTAATAAAGCCCAATAGATGGTAAAATAGACGAGTGAAAAAAAGACAAAACAAAGCAAAAAATAATCTACTGTGGCAGTATGGTCTAGGGATGACGATTTTGTTTGTGGTTATCAGTGCTTCCTTTCTGTATCTGGTTTCTCTCGGTATGAAACCCTATCAAACAGCTAAAAGTGAAGGAGAAAAATTAGCTCAGCAGTATGCAGGATTAGAGCAGGCTGATCAGGTTGATTTATACAATGGCTTGGAATCTTACTACAGTGTTCTTGGTCATAATAAACAGCAAGAAGCGCTTGCTGTTCTGATTGGAAAAGATGACCATAAGATTTACGTTTATCAGCTAAATCAGGGTATTTCACAAGAAAAAGCAGAAGCTGTTTCGAAGGAAAAAGGAGCTGGCGAGATTGACAAGATTACCTTTGGCCGTTATCAAGACAAGCCAATCTGGGAAGTTAAGTCAGGATCTGATTTTTATCTAGTAGATTTTGAAACAGGAGCATTGCTCAATAAGGAGGGCTTATGAAACTATCCAAGCGTGTTTTAGAAATGGAAGAAAGTGTTACTTTAGCTAGTGATGCGAGAGCAAAAAAATTAAAAGCTCAAGGTAAGGATGTCCTTTTCTTGACCTTGGGACAACCAGATTTTCACACTCCTGAAAATATTCAGGATGCAGCAGTTAAAGCTATTCGAGAAGGACAGGCTTCCTTCTATACAGTAGCTTCAGGTCTACCAGAATTAAAAGCTGCGGTGAATACCTACTTCGAGCGCTACTATGGCTATTCTGTCGCAAGTAACGAGGTTACCTTTGCTACAGGTGCCAAGTTCTCCCTCTATACTTTCTTTATGGCTGTAATCAATCCTTTAGATGAGGTTATTATTCCAACTCCATACTGGGTTAGTTATGGAGATCAGGTCAAGATGGCAGAAGGGATTCCAGTCTTTGTTCAAGCTAAAGAAGACAATGATTTTAAAGTCACGGTGGATCAACTAGAACTAGTTAGGACAGATAAAACAAAGGTTTTGGTTCTCAATTCACCATCTAATCCGACTGGTATGATCTATACTCGTGAAGAATTACTAGCTATCGGAAATTGGGCAGTTGAGCATGACATTCTGATTTTAGCAGATGATATATATGGTCGCCTTGTTTATAATGGAAATGAATTTGTTCCAATCTCAAGTCTATCAGAAGCGATTCGTAAGCAAACTATTGTTATCAACGGTGTATCTAAGGCTTATGCCATGACGGGTTGGCGAGTTGGTTATGCGGTAGGTGATCCTGAAATCATTGCAGCTATGAGTAAATTGACGGGACAAACAACTTCAAATTTGACATCTGTTTCTCAATATGCGGCTATTGAAGCCTTAACAGGACCACAGGAGTCTGTTGATATCATGCGTCAGGCTTTTGAGGAGCGTCTCAATACCATTTATCCGCTATTATGTGAGGTCCCAGGTTTTGAAGTCGTTAAACCACAAGGAGCCTTCTATCTCTTCCCAAATGTAAAAAAAGCCATGGAGATGAAAGGTTATACAGATGTGACTGACTTTACAACAGCTATTCTTGAGGAAGTTGGTTTGGCACTCATAACAGGAGCTGGCTTTGGAGCGCCAGAAAATGTCCGCCTCAGCTATGCGACAGACCTAGACACGCTTAAAGAAGCAGTTAAACGCTTGAAAGAATTTATGGAAAAATAAAAGAAAAAGAAAAGGAAAAATAATGACAAAACGTGTAACGATTATTGATGTAAAAGACTATGTTGGTCAAGAAGTGACGATTGGTGCTTGGGTTGCCAACAAATCAGGAAAAGGGAAAATCGCCTTCTTGCAATTGCGTGACGGAACAGCCTTCTTCCAAGGTGTAGCCTTTAAACCAAACTTTGTCGAAAAATTTGGTGAAGAAGTGGGACTTGAGAAGTTTGATGTTATCAAACGCTTGAGCCAAGAAACGTCTGTCTATGTGACAGGTATTGTCAAAGAAGATGAACGTTCTAAGTTTGGCTATGAGTTGGACATTACAGACATCGAAGTGATTGGTGAATCTCAAGACTACCCAATCACACCAAAAGAACACGGAACAGACTTCTTGATGGACAACCGTCACTTGTGGCTTCGTTCTCGTAAGCAAGTGGCCGTGATGCAAATCCGTAATGCTATTATCTATGCGACTTATGAGTTCTTCGATAAGAATGGCTTTATGAAGTTTGATAGCCCAATTCTTTCAGGAAATGCGGCGGAAGATTCAACAGAACTCTTTGAAACAGACTACTTCGGAACGCCAGCCTACTTGAGCCAATCAGGTCAGCTTTATCTAGAGGCAGGTGCGATGGCCCTTGGTCGTGTCTTTGACTTTGGTCCCGTATTCCGTGCTGAAAAATCAAAAACACGCCGTCACTTGACTGAGTTTTGGATGATGGACGCAGAGTACTCATACTTGACACATGATGAGTCACTTGACTTGCAAGAAGCTTATGTGAAAGCTCTTCTTCAAGGTGTTCTTGACCGTGCGCCTCAAGCCTTGGAAACTTTGGAACGTGATACAGAACTCTTGAAACGCTACATTTCAGAGCCATTCAAACGTATCACTTACGATCAAGCCATTGACCTCTTGCAAGAGCATGAGAATGATGAAGATGCTGACTACGAACATCTTGAGCATGGTGATGACTTTGGTTCACCACATGAAACTTGGATTTCAAACCACTTTGGTGTGCCAACATTTGTCATGAACTATCCAGCAGCCATCAAGGCCTTCTACATGAAACCAGTTCCTGGAAATCCAGAGCGCGTGCTTTGTGCAGACTTGCTTGCTCCAGAAGGCTATGGAGAAATTATCGGTGGTTCTATGCGTGAGGAAGACTACGATGCCCTTGTCGCAAAAATGGATGAACTTGGCATGGATCGTACTGAGTATGAATTCTACCTTGACCTTCGTAAATACGGTACAGTTCCACACGGAGGATTTGGTATCGGTATCGAGCGTATGGTAACCTTCGCAGCAGGAACAAAACACATCCGTGAAGCTATTCCATTCCCACGTATGTTGCATCGTATTAAACCTTAAAAATAAAATAAAAAGTTATTATGAAAAAAAGAAGGAGGATTCCTTCTTTTTTTGAATTTTGGGTACAAAAATAATATATAAAAATACGAGCATAAAGCTCTTTTTGATTGACAATATTCTGGGAAATATGATAAAATCGGACTAGCGGATATTGTGTTGAGACTAGTTTAAGACTTCGTTCTTAAGCAGGAAAGGAAGTGAATATTAAACATTTCAACATTATTCCAGTTTAATAACATATAAATAAAAAAGGAGAAACCATGTATTCAAGAATGGAAAAAAATCACGGACAAAAAGTGCAACGCTTTTCAATCCGTAAGTATAGTTTTGGTGCGGCATCAGTAGCTGTAGCAGCTTACATGATGTTTGGTGGAGCAGCAACTGTTCAGGCTCACGAGCAAGGTACATCAACTACAGTGACTAGCGAAAAGGTTAACTCTGATGCTGGAAATCAAGCAGATTCAAGCAAGCCTGTAGATTCAACTGGAACTGCTACATCAACAGCTGAGCAACCAGCAACACCAGCACCAGCAACACCAGCACCAGCAACACCAGCACCAGCACCAGCACCAACTACAAAGGCTGACACAAGCAAGTTGGAAGCAGCTGTTGCTCGTATGGAAGCAGCCCTTGGCAAAGCAGTTCTAACTGAAAAGACTGCCTCCGCCATTGAAGCAGCAAAAGCAGAACTAGCAAATGCAAAAGCTTTAGAAGCAAACGAAAAAGCAACACAAGCAGATGTAGATAAAGCTGCTAAAGAATTGAATAACAAAGCTTTCGTTCTTGAAAGTATGCCGAAAGCAAAAGCAGAGAAGAAAGAAGAAAAAGAAAACAAAAACCAAGATTCACGTAATGGAAAAGCGATTCCTGGACAAGGTGAAAGTGGGTTTAGAACAGTAGATACAAGTGCAGCTAACTCGGCAGAAGAAGCAGCTAAATACAAAGCTGAAAGAGATAACGCTTTAACTGAATTACAAGCAAATATTGCTAAAATTCAAGCTAAACTTGATGAACAAAAAGCAAAAGATTCGAATAAAAAAGATCAAGCAGTAATTGATACTTACACTAAAGTTATTGAAAAAGCTAATGGTGTAGTAACGAAAGCGAATGCTGCAGAAGCAACATCAGCTAAAGAAATGAGCAAACAAGCGGAAGCAGTTAAATCTGAACGTGATTTATTAAAATTATACTTAGATGGAAAAGCTGATTTAGGAGCTCCAGTAAGTGAAAACCATGCTGGTTATGGAAACAACCCTTCTAATGGTGTGTTTGAAAGCTTAAAAGAAGGTTTTGGAGATAAAGTAACTTTCTCAGATGCAGATAAAAAATCATTTACTGTAGCTAAGCAATATGAAAGCGGACGTGATTTAACAAATAAAATCAAAAATCTACCAGATGCAAAAGATCCAATTGGTAGTGCAACATACAACTGGCAAGAAAAAGCTATTACAAAAGCTGACGCAGAAGCTGGTATGTTAAATGGTTGGAAAATTGAAAATGGTGAAAAAGTTAATGCGGTTAAACCACTTGATGTAACGAATGTTACAGATAAAGATGGTAATACAAGTGATCGTGAAGTATGGAAATCTAAAGTTTATACAAATGATGGTGAATTAATCAAATATCAAACTTCAGGTGAAGTAAGTTACGTTAATGGTAGTGGTTTAGTACCACTAGCAATGCCAACAATTACTGGAAGAGCTTCAGAGGATTCTAGTAAAAGAGTTCTAGGAATGCAGAATAATACATTTGGAGAAGTTAAGAACCGTGATTATTACTTAGAATTAGGTAGTCAAGGAACAACTCTTTCTAAAGAATATGATGTAAATGCACTTTCTCGTTTAACTGTAAGTTTAATTCACAGTGGAGCATATGGTGGTTCTACAGCAACAGATGCTGGGGAACGCGTTAAATTAAAAATTGTTGATGCATTCACTGGTGCTGAAATCAAACCAGTTGATGGTAAAGATGGAGCATTAACAACAGAACAAGGACCTTATTCTGGAACTGGTTGGACACACTTAGATAGACTTTATGATATCCCTGAAGGTACTACTAAAGTTAAGGTGTTAATTGAAGCAGGAGAACAAGGGACAAATTCATTAATCAATGATAATAATATCAAATTAAAAGATGGTTATATTATTGGTGGGATTGGTATTGCGACAGCACCTGCTGCAGAAGTAGTAACAAATGTTCGTTCTCAAAATAAAGAAGATGAGTATGGATATACAAAAGACACTATTTATGAAAAAGGCCAAAAAGGTGTATTTGATATCGATATTAAAAACACTGGTGGAATGAATATTGATTATTACACAGCTCAAAAAGTAGAAGTAACTGTTAAAGTTCCAAAAGGCGTAACATTAGAAGATAAAATCTATGATGCTAATGGTGGGGGCGCATATTTAGGAAACACTTATGCAAATGATATTGTCTGGACACCAAATGATCCTGCTGATAAAACACAAGGTGGAACAATTACTTATAAAGTTCCTGCAGGAAATCGTATGCCAGCTGCTGAAGGTGGGTCACGTAAAACAGAAATTCCATTTACAACTGCAGATAATTTCATTGGACCAGCTGATTTCAAAGTAACAGTGAAAAGTGGATTTGGAGATACTGACGCTTTAGGAAACAGATTATATTCATACACTGCATTAGGTGGAGATCCTGCTTATTCAAACCAATTTAACCGTAATGGTCTTGCAGATTCTGACAACCCTGACTATGTATATGGAAAAGTTATCTTTATCAACAGCTTAAAAGGAAGTACAGTTGTTACTGTTCCAATTAATACGACTGATGATCAATTAAAAGAAGTGGCAATCGCGAAAGCTAAAGAAGAAGTTGCATCTGCTAACTTCACTCAATTATTAGAAAAAATGAAAGCAACAGCAGCACTTGGTGATACTGCTGGAAGTCTTTCAAACGTTACAATTAGCTCTAAAGATAAAGTAGAAATTACTAAAATCGCTGAAGATGGACGTGGAATTGTTAAAGTTCCTGTAACTTATACAGCAGACGGTAAAACATATGAAACTACTGTTGACGTAGAAGTAAACGTTGTTAAATCAACGACTAAACCATTGGTAGTATTTGAAGGCGATGAAATTTCTCCAACAACTGTTAAAGAAAATGTAACTCCAGCTGAAATTAATAAAAAAGCTGGTCAAGCTAACGAACCACAAGCAACTGATATCTTTGACACTAATGGTAAAGTTGGACAAACAGGTCTTAAAGTACCAACAACAGTTACTTACAATGTAGATGGAACTACAATTACAGAGAACGTTGAAGTACCTGTAACTGTATTACCAAAACCAAAAGCAGACGAAATTCTAGTTGCTAAGAACAGTGATAAAGAAGATGCAAAAGCTAAAATTCTTGAAAAAGCAAAAGCAGCACTTGGTGAAACTTATACAAACAAACTTCCAGACGGAGTAACATTTGATAAAGATAATATGACAGTTGGAGAAATCCCTGCATTAACTGAAGATGGAGAAGTGCCAGTAACTGTTAAATATACAGTTAATGGTGAAGAAAAAACTACTGTAATTAAAGTTCCAGTAACAGTAGTAGAAGGTAGTCCACAAATTGTACCAGTAGATCCAAAAACTGCTCCAAAAGCAGAAGATAGCATTGATCCAGCTGATTATCCAGAAGGTGCAAAATTCAAATATGAAAAAGAACCGGATACATCATCAACTGGAGATAAAGAAGTTAAGGTTATCGTAACGGATAAAGATGGTAACGAATTAGTAAAAGTACCAGCAACAGTACGTGTAGTAGATAGTAAACCACAATTTGTTGTTGCAGATTCTAAGAAACCACAACCTGATGTTAAATCAAGCATTACTCCAGATGAATATCCTACAGGAACTAAATTTGAATATAAAGAACCAGTTGATACAACAACAGCAGGTGAAAAAGAAGTAACAGTTGTAGCTAAATTAGATGGAAAAACAATTGTAGAAGTACCAGCTAAAGTAATGGTAGTAGATCCTAAGACACAATATGTGTTTGAAGACCCTGCTAAACCACAACCATCAGCTGATGAAAGTATCGATCCTGACCAATATCCAGAAGGAACTAAATTTACTTATAAAGATGGTGAAGTAGATACAACAACACCAGGAGATAAGAAAGTAACAGTAGTAGCTAAAGATGGCGAAGACAAACTTGTAGAAGTACCTGCAGTCGTTAAAGTATTACCATTAGTGAAACCTGAAGGATTAACAGTTCTTAAAGGAAGCGAAAACTTAGAAGCTGCAGTTAAAGCTAAAGCTGAAGAAGTAGTAGCTGCATTACCAAAAGATAAACTTCCTGAAGGTGTAACTGTAAAAGTTAAAGAAGTGAAAGCAGGAACTACACCAACAACAGCTGAAGTAACTGAAACAGGAAAACCAAAACCTGCGACAGTTGTTGTTGAATATACTGATGATAAAGGAAACGTTATTGGAACAAAAGAAGTAGAAGTTCCTGTAACAGTAATTGGATCAACTCCAAAATCAGTAGTTGTGTTTGAAGGAACAACGCCTGAAAAAGATAAAGTTAAAGAATCTGTAACACCAGGACAAGGTGGAACAGTTGGAGAACCAACAACATTACCAGAAACAGCTGGAAAAGCTGGAGCTACAGATGTAACAGTAGAAGTACCAGTAACTTATGACAATGGAAAAGTAACTGAAAAAGTAAAAGTACCAGTTACAGTATTACCAGTAGCAAAAGCGGACGTAACAGTAACTAAAGGAACAACTCCAGAAAAACTGAAAGAATTAGCAAAAGCTAAAGCTGATGAAGCAATTAAAGCAAAAGACTTTACAGATAAATTACCAAAAGATGCGAAAGTAACTGTAGGTGATGTAACAAAAGCTATTGAAGACAAAGTAACAGCTAAAAAAGGAACTGGAGTAACAACAGTAGAAGTACCAGTAACATACACAGTTGATGGAAAAGACTATACAACTACAATTCCAGTAACAGTCAATGTTAAAGGTTCAGATGTTAAACCAGTCTACGTTGTAGAAGGTGACCAACCAAAAGCTGATGATGTAAACAAAGCAATCACTCCTGATACAGATGGAACTAAAACACCTGTCACTGATGAAGATATCAACAAAGCTATCCCAACAACAGAAGGTAAAGTTGGAGCTAATGATGTTAAAGTAACAGCGAAAGTTACTTATAAAGATGGGGGAGAAGAAGTTGTAACAGTACCAGTAACAGTATTGCCAAAAGTTTCTCCAAAAGGTGTCGTCGTACCGAAAGATACTGATAAAGGTACACTTGAAAAAGCTGTTGCTGATAAAGTAAAAGAATCAGCTGAAAATACCAAAGGTTTACCAGAAGGTGTAACAGTAACGGTTAAAGAAACTCCATTAACAACTCCAGGAACAGAAACAGCGGGTGAAAAAGACTCTGTAACTGTAACAGTTGAGTATAAAGATAAAGATGGAAACATTATTGCTACTAAAGAAGTTAAAGTACCAGTAATCGTAACACCAAAAGTAACTCCGGTGGTAGTGGAAGTTGGAACTCCAGTCACAGCAGAAGATGTTAAGAAACATGTTGACCTACCAAAAGATTGGGAAATTACAAATGTTGGAGAAATTCCAGCGACAACAACACCAGGTGAAAAACCAACGGTGCCAGTAGAAGTGAAATTACCAAATGGAAAAACAATTACAGTACAAGTGCCAGTAATTGTAACACCAAAAGTAACTCCAGTAGTAGTAGAAGTAGGAACTCCAGTCACAGCAGAAGATGTTAAAAAACATGTTGACTTACCAGAAGGATGGGAAATCACAAAAGTTGGAGAAATTCCAGCGACAACAACACCAGGTGAAAAACCAACGGTGCCAGTAGAAGTGAAATTACCAAATGGAAAAACAGTTACAGTAAAAGTACCAGTAATCGTAACACCAAAAGTAACTCCAATCGAAGTAGAAGTAGGAACACCTATTACTAAAGATGATGTTAAGAAACATATCGAACTTCCTAAAGAAGAAGGATGGGAAATCATCGAAGAGAACTGGGTAATTCCAACAACAGAAACAGCTGGGAAAAAACCAGGAGTTAAGGTTAAGGTGAAATTACCAACAGGAGAAATAGTTGAGTTAGAAGTACCAGTAACAGTAACTCCAAAACGTGGTTCTGAGTCACAACCAAACAATGGTGGTGGGAATGGTGGTAACAACTACAGACCAACTCCTACTCCACAAAATGTTCCGTCAAGACCAACTGCTCCTGAACAACCTGCAGCTCCAACAGCTCCAGCAGAACCAGGACAACCAGCAACACCAAATCAAACTCAACCAGTGGCACCAGCTCAAGCAGATGCAACAGTAGCAACTGATACAACTGCTAAACCAGCAACACCTAAATATGTTGAAGGTCAAAAAGAATTGCCTAACACTGGTACAGAAGATCATGCTAGCCTAGCAGCACTTGGACTTCTTGGAGTATTGAGTGGATTTGGTCTTGTGGCACGCAAGAAAAAAGAAGACTAAAAACTTATAGTTTTTGAGAAGATGATTCGTCATCTTCTTTTTTTA
>NZ_JBKOTR010000020.1:0-25934 GCF_049738015.1 Streptococcus sp. CL5.50 | reverse complement strand
TTTTTTCTTGTAAACTACTGCTTAATCAGCTTTTGCGATAAGCTTTAATACTGTGGCTATACCACTCCTGCATTTCTTTTGATGGTGGTGTCATATAATCCCCATACATCTGGGTTAAAAATTGATCATATTTTTTAGGGACGGGCAACATACGGCCTTCAAACTCAGTTAAGATGAGTTCTTTAAAGGTATCAACTGGGAAGACTTCTTTCATTCCTTCTTTACCAATACCAATTCCTCCCTCATATTGAGGAGTGTTGGTTACAGCATTTTTGACTAGCTGATCAATTTTCTTGTAAAAGTAACGAGGATTGACAAATCGGAGGGCGTGCCAGCTACATAATCTTAGAAAATCTTTTAATTTGCTATCACCGTGAACTGCGCGTGATTTTTTGATATAAGCTAGTTGACGAAGGGCTACATACTTATAACTCTTGTCGACAATGCTCAAGTCTGTAAAGCGATCAATTGGGAAGACATCGATAAAGAGACTGGTGTCGTGACGCTTGTACTTAACATGGTCTTCGATAACAGTAGAAGTATCCAAAATCGATGCGAAATTATGGAAGTACCAAGAAGAAGTGTCGTAGGAGAGAACCTTATAACGTGGATGGTCTTCTTCCACAATAATTTTCAATAAGCGATCATAATCTTCACGATAGAGAGAAATATCAATATCATCGTCCCAGGGAATCATACCTTTGTGGCGGATAGCTCCAAGCATGGTTCCATAACTTAGAAAATAAGGAATATCATGTTTCTTACAAGTCTCATCAATATAGTTTAGCAGGGCTAGTTGAATTTCTTTAATTTCTTCTTTTTCTAAATACTGCATCCTAATCCTCCAATTTATAAGCGTGAAATTCATGACTGTAGAAGCGTTTTTCTTCTGGTGGTAGGGTCATATAATCTCCATAAAATTGCGTCAAAATAGTATCAAATTTTTCAGGTGCTGGAAGGCTTAAATTTTCAAAGGGTAAATCAATTGTTTTATCGAAGGTACCACTTGGGAAGACTTCCTTTTCCTTAAATTTAGAAGGGATAAAAGCCATATACTGCCCATTCTCACGATTATATTTTTGAATTTCTTTCTCGATTTTATTTGCAAAATAACGAGGAGAAACCGGTCGAAGGAGCAACCAAAAGGCTGTTCGTATCAAATCTTTTAAAAGGCTATCCTTATAGACAATATTTTTATGTTTACTGAAAGACAGAAGTTTGAAGCTTTCCAGTTTATAACAAGTATCAATGACCTTAGGATCATCAAAGCAATCCATAGGGAAAATATCGATAAAAACACCTGACTCATAGGTTTTTGTATTCCGAGTATCAATAATTTTAGTTGTACTGTCGGTTATTTTGATAAAGTTGTTAAAGTAGTTCTTATCAGTTTCTAAGGAAAGGAGCTTATATTTGTTTTTTTCCTTTTGAAAAATGTTTATAAATCGTTGGTAGTCTTCTCGAGGCATGGACAGATCGATATCGTCGTCCCAAGGAATAAAGCCCTGATGTCGAACTGCCCCAATCAGAGTACCGTAGTTAATAATATAGTTGATATTGTGCTTTTTACAGAGAGTATCAATATAATCCAAAATTTCTAATTCAATTTGTTTGGCATCTTCAATGGTTAGTTGTTTCATTCTATACTCCTAAGATTTTTTGAATTTATTTTTTAAGGCTAGGACATGGTTTAAAAATTCATAGAAAATGCTATCTTTGGTGAAGGCAAGTAGACCAATATAAGAGATGGCTGATAACAAGACAATCAAACCAGTATTAATCAAAAATGGCAAATTAATGACCATATCCACGGGATACAAGAAATTAATCAGGAAATAAATTCCTACAAAGGAAAGTGAAAAGAGCGAGTATCGAACAGTATAGCTAAAGATATGTCCTAAGTGGATGAGTTGTTTTCTATGGATGAAAATGATATAGAAAACAAGTAGAGAGGCCTCTGATAGCATAGTTGTCAGTAAGTAGTATTCAGGAGCCACGATGTGGTTGAAAAAGAGGAGACTATTTAAGCCCAAATTGAGTAATCCTGCAAAGACTGTATAGACTGTGATTCGTTTTTCATAGCCATTTGTAAAGAGAATTTGGGAACCAAGAATGGTATCTAAGGCCAGGATAATCGTACGAAAAGCGAAGAGAGAGGTTAAGATACCACCTCCGATATATTTTTCACTACCGTAAAGTAGGATGGCATTTGGTCCTAAAACCATGAGTCCAAAACTCAGTGGAATGATAAAGAAGTTAAAGATTCGACTGCCTCTGTTAACAAGTGCGACATAGGCTTCCTTATCGCCTTTTCCTAGATAGTAACTGAGACGAGGCACACTCACTCCGATAGCTCCTGTTACAACACCAGCTATAACGGTCACAATTCGTTGAGCCATGGTATAGTAACTAACGTTGACATCAATCCCTGTTTTAACGAGGAAGAGACGATCCAAAAAAGTGAAGAGCATATTGGCATTGGCAAAGACCAACATGGCTGTCAAAGGGAGAAAGAGCGGTTTAAAATCACTTATGTGAATCTTAACAAGCTTAATGTCTCTTTTAATCCAAAAATAACTAATCAGATAGTTAATCAGTGTCGATAAACTCATCACAAGTGTATAGACAACAATATCGTGTTCATTTTTGACAAACAGGAAAATAGAGACCAGCATCAGGATACGGATGAAGGCAGTCTTGTAAAAAAGAAAACTGTAATTTTCCAGAGCTTCATTGACCCACTCGATTGAAAAAATCTGGGCAATGAGTTGAATCCCCATAACAAGGTAGACCTTTTTGATGATTGGATTATCTGTAAAGAAGAGAGGATAGGCAAGGATATAGACAGCGGTGGTCAAAATCGTACAAGCTATGCACAAATAAAAAAGACTCGAGAAGGTTCTATTCAGATCTTTTTTGTTATCCTTGACATTACTGATGGCCCGTAAACCGTAGTTATAGACTCCATAAGTTGCAAAGGGTAAGAAAAATGACAAAATTGTGTCGACAGAGTTGAAGTAACCATAGTCAGTTCGGTCCAAGACACGCGCGACGTAGGTTCCAGTTAAGATGGGAAAAATAATATTTAAGACACGAATTCCCATGTAAGATAGAGCATTTAATTTTATACTTTTCATTCAATTTACCTCGTTTTTCATTATATCATAAAGTCAGCTAATAAGAAATGAAGGGCAGTAATACTCTTCGAAAATCAAATTTAAACCACGTCAGCGTCGCCTTACCGTATATATGTTACTGACTTCGTCAGTTCTATCTGCAACCTCAAAGCAGTGCTTTGAGCAACCTGCGGCCAGCTTCTAGTTTGCTTTTTGATTTTCCTTGAGTATAAGTCAAGCAATCACTTTGAAGTTTCAAAGTTTATTTTTAAGTTTTCTTTAAGGAAAGTATATTATTCTGAAGAACTCTAAAATTTCACAGCCATTTATTAGTAATGACTACAGAATTCCTGGTCATTACTAGAAATGGGTTAGTTTCTTTGAATAATAGAACTACTTAACCCTCCTATTCTAGAAAGGGAGGTCTAGTATTTCTTTCATGATAGGGCTAGATTGTGGTATAATAGAGAGAATAAGTTTTTTTAGTAAGACAAAGGAGAAAATAGATGATTTATGCAGGAATTCTTGCTGGTGGAACTGGTACTCGCATGGGAATTAGTAATTTGCCAAAACAATTTTTAGAGCTAGGTGATCGACCTATTTTGATTCATACAATTGAAAAATTTGTCTTGGAACCAAGTATTGAAAAAATTGTAGTTGGGGTTCATGGAGACTGGGTTTCTCATGCAGAGGATCTTGTAGATAAATATCTACCTCTTCATAAGGATCGTATCATCATTACAAAAGGTGGTGCTGACCGTAATACGAGTATTGAGAAAATCATTGAAGCTATTGATGCTTATCGTCCGCTTACTCCAGAGGATATCGTTGTTACCCACGATTCTGTTCGTCCATTTATTACACTTCGCATGATTCAGGACAATATCCAACTTGCCCAAAATCATGACGCAGTGGACACAGTGGTAGAAGCGGTTGATACTATCGTTGAAAGTACCAATGGTCAATTTATTACAGATATTCCAAATCGTGCTCACCTCTATCAAGGGCAAACGCCTCAAACATTCCGTTGCAAGGACTTCATGGACCTTTATGGCTCTCTCTCTGTTGAAGAGAAGGAAATCTTAACAGATGCATGTAAAATCTTCGTTATTAAAGGAAAAGATGTGGCCTTGGCCAAGGGTGAATACTCAAATCTGAAGATTACAACCGTAACAGATTTGAAGATTGCAAAAAGTATGATTGAGAAAGACTAGTAAAATGATTAATCAAATTTATCAACTAACTAAGCCTAAGTTTATCAATGTCAAATATCAGGAAGAGGCTATTGACCAAGAGAATCATATCCTCATCCGCCCTAATTATATGGCGGTCTGTCATGCGGATCAGCGTTACTACCAAGGAAAACGTGATCCCAAGATTTTGAATAAAAAGCTTCCAATGGCAATGATTCACGAGTCATGTGGAACCGTTATTTCTGACCCGACGGGAACCTACGAGGTTGGTCAAAAGGTTGTTATGATTCCTAATCAGCCTCCTATGCAGAGTGATGAAGAATTCTATGAGAACTACATGACAGGTACTCATTTCTTGTCTAGTGGATTTGATGGCTTTATGAGAGAGTTTGTTTCTCTTCCTAAAGATCGTGTGGTGGCTTATGATGCTATCGAAGATACGGTTGCAGCCATTACAGAGTTTGTCAGTGTCGGCATGCACGCTATGAATCGTCTATTGACCCTTGCTCATAGCAAGCGGGACCGAATCGCCGTTATCGGAGATGGAAGTTTAGCATTTGTGGTTGCCAATATTATCAACTATACTTTGCCAGAAGCAGAGATTGTGGTTATTGGTCGTCATTGGGAAAAGTTGGAACTCTTCTCATTTGCCAAAGAATGCTATATTACTGATAATATTCCTGAAGATTTGGCCTTTGACCATGCTTTTGAGTGTTGTGGTGGTGATGGTACTGGACCAGCTATTAATGATTTGGTTCGCTATATTCGTCCTCAGGGAACGATTCTTATGATGGGAGTTAGTGAGTATAAAGTCAATCTCAATACACGCGATGCCTTAGAAAAAGGCTTGCTCTTGGTTGGGTCCTCTCGTTCTGGTCGCATTGATTTTGAAAATGCAATCCAAATGATGGAAGTCAAGAAATTTGCCAATCGTCTTAAAAATATCCTTTATCTAGAAGAACCTGTAAGAGAAATTAAAGATATTCATCGTGTCTTTGCTACCGACTTAAACACAGCCTTTAAAACCGTGTTTAAGTGGGAAGTATAGGTGCTGGAGGTTAATTGTGGAGAAAATCATTAAAGAAAAAATTTCTTCCTTACTTAGTCAAGAAGAGGAAGTCCTCAGTGTTGAACAACTGGGGGGAATGACCAATCAAAACTATTTGGTCAAAACAACAAATAAGCAATACATTGTTAAATTCTTTGGTAAAGGGACAGAAAAGCTGATCAATCGTCAAGATGAAAAGTACAATCTTGAACTACTAAAGGATTTAGACTTAGATGTAAAAAATTATCTTTTTGATATTGAAGCTGGTATAAAAGTAAATGAGTATATCGAATCTGCGATTACGCTTGATTCAACGTCAATCAAGACCAAATTTGACAAAATTGCTCCAATTTTACAAACTATCCATGCATCTGGCAAGGAATTAAGGGGAGAATTTGCTCCTTTTGAAGAAATCAAAAAATACGAATCCTTGATTGAAGAAAAAATCCCTTATGCCAACTATGAAGCCGTTCGAGAAGAAGTCTTCTCCTTAGAGAAAAGACTGGCTGACTTAGGTGTTGACAGAAAATCTTGTCATATCGATTTGGTGCCTGAAAACTTTATCGAATCACCTCAAGGACGTCTATATCTGATTGACTGGGAATATTCATCAATGAACGATCCAATGTGGGATTTGGCTGCCCTCTTTTTAGAGTCTGAATTCACACGTCAAGAGGAAGAAGCTTTCTTATCTCACTATGAGAGTGAACAAACTCCTGTCTCTCGTGAAAAGATTGCCATTTATAAAATTTTACAAGATGCTATTTGGAGTCTATGGACTGTCTATAAGGAAGAGCAAGGCACAGATTTTGGTGACTATGGTGTGAATCGTTACCAAAGAGCTGTTAAAGGTTTGTCATATTATGGAGGTTCAGATGAAAAATAAAAATGGAGTTTCTTTTGGTCTACTCTCAGGTATTTTCTGGGGTTTAGGTCTAACGATTAGTGCTTATATCTTTTCGATTTTTACAGATTTGTCGCCCTTTGTGGTGGCCGCTGCTCACGATTTCTTGAGTATCTTTATCTTACTAGTTTTTCTCTTGGTGAAAGAAGGAAAAGTTCGTCTCTCAATTTTCTTAAATATTCGCAATGTTAGTGTGATCATCGGAGCCTTATTAGCAGGCCCTATCGGTATGCAGGCCAATCTTTACGCAGTTAAGTATATTGGAAGTTCCTTAGCTTCATCTGTATCGGCTATTTACCCTGCGATTTCAGTTTTATTGGCTTTCTTCTTTTTGAAGCACAAGATTTCGAAAAATACTGTGTTTGGGATCGTCTTGATTATTGGAGGGATTATTGCTCAGACCTATAAGGTTGAACAGGTTAATTCTTTCTACATTGGGATTCTTTGTGCTTTGGTTTGTGCCATTGCATGGGGGAGTGAAAGTGTCCTTAGCTCCTTTGCCATGGAAAGTGAATTAAGTGAAATCGAAGCTCTCTTAATCCGTCAAGTAACTTCATTCTTATCCTATCTTGTGATTGTGCTCTTCTCTCATCAGTCATTTGCAGAAGTGGCCAATGGACAATTGCTAGGTCTCATGATTGTCTTTGCAGCCTTTGATATGATTTCCTACTTGGCTTATTATATCGCTATCAATCGCTTGCAACCAGCCAAGGCTACAGGCTTGAATGTGAGCTATGTAGTATGGACAGTCTTGTTTGCTGTTGTTTTCTTGGGTGCACCGCTAGATATGTTGACAATTATTACGTCACTTGTCGTCATTGCTGGAGTTTATATTATTATTAAAGAATAAAGGAGATTCGTGTGAAAGCTATCATCTTAGCAGCGGGATTGGGAACTCGCTTGCGTCCTATGACTGAAAATACCCCTAAAGCCTTGGTTCAGGTTAATGAAAAACCTTTGATTGAATACCAAATTGAGTTTCTAAAAGAAAAAGGTATCCATGATATCATCATCATCGTTGGTTACCTTAAAGAACAATTCGATTACTTAAAAGAAAAATATGGTGTTCGCCTCGTTTTCAATGATAAATACGCTGACTACAATAACTTTTACTCTCTCTATCTTGTAAAAGAAGAGTTGGCTAACAGCTATGTTATTGATGCGGATAACTATCTCTTCAAAAATATGTTCCGCAATGATTTGACACGTTCGACTTATTTTAGTGTTTATCGTGAAGATTGTACCAACGAATGGTTCTTGGTCTATGGAGATGACTATAAGGTTCAAGACATTACTGTTGATAGCAAAGCTGGTCGCATTCTTAGTGGTGTATCCTTCTGGGACGCTCCAACTGCAGAAAAGATTGTCAGCTTTATCGACAAGGCTTATGCAAGTGGCGAGTTTGTTGATCTCTACTGGGACAATATGGTTAAGGATAACATCAAAGAGTTAGATGTCTATGTTGAAGAATTAGAAGGCAATAGCATCTATGAAATCGATAGTGTCCAAGACTATCATAAATTAGAAGAAATTCTTAAAAACGAAAATTAAAGATTCCAACATCTGGCTAAAATAGTCGGATGTTTTTTTGATTTTTTACGAATAAATAGATGAGTAGAAAAAGAAATGGAGTTATTTATGAAAATCACAAACTATGAAATCTATAAGTTAAAAAAATCAGGTTTGACCAATCAACAGGTTTTGGCAGTTCTAGAATACGGTGAAAATGTTGATCAAGAACTGTTGTTAGGTGATATTGCAGAAATTTCAGGTTGCCGAAATCCAGCTGTTTTTATGGAACGTTATTTTCAGATAGACGATACGCATTTGGAGAAGGAGTTTCAAAAATTTCCATCTTTCTCTATTTTAGATGACTGTTATCCTTGGGATTTGAGTGAAATATATGATGCGCCTGTACTTTTATTTTACAAGGGAAACCTGGATCTCTTGAAATTTCCTAAGGTAGCAGTCGTGGGAAGTCGTGCTTGTAGCAAACAGGGGGCTAAGTCAGTTGAAAAAGTCATTCAGGGCATGGAAAATGAACTGGTTATCGTCAGTGGATTAGCCAAGGGAATTGACACAGCAGCTCATATGGCAGCCCTGCAGAATGGTGGAAAAACCATTGCAGTGATTGGAACAGGACTGGATGTGTTTTATCCTAAAGCCAATAAACGCTTGCAAGACTACATCGGCAATGATCATCTGGTTCTCAGTGAATATGGACCTGGCGAACAACCTCTTAAATTTCATTTTCCTGCCCGTAATCGCATCATTGCTGGACTTTGTCGTGGCGTGATTGTAGCAGAGGCTAAGATGCGCTCAGGTAGTCTCATTACCTGTGAGAGGGCAATGGAAGAAGGACGCGATGTTTTTGCTATTCCTGGTAGCATTTTAGATGGACTATCAGACGGTTGCCATCATTTGATTCAAGAAGGTGCAAAATTGGTCACAAGTGGGCAGGATGTTCTTGCGGAATTTGAATTTTAATACTCTTCGAAAATCTCTTCAAACCGCGTCAGCTTCACCTTGCCGTACTCAAGTACAGCCTGCGGCTAGCTTCCTAGTTCACTCTTTGATTTTCATTGAGTATAAGAAGAAAGTCCGCTTACTAGACAAACTTTTCTTCTATATATAGGAGCTAAGTCTTGACAGTTATGGCAAAATGGTTTACACTTTATAAAGTTTATTACTTTGAAAAGGTGTGATACTGTGGCTACGGCAACAAAAAAGAAAAAATCAACAGTTAAAAAAAATCTAGTAATCGTGGAGTCGCCTGCTAAGGCCAAGACGATTGAAAAATATCTCGGCAGAAACTACAAGGTTTTAGCCAGTGTCGGTCATATTCGGGATTTGAAGAAATCCAGTATGTCCGTCGATATTGAAAATAATTATGAACCGCAATATATTAATATCCGAGGAAAAGGTCCTCTTATCAATGACTTGAAAAAAGAAGCTAAAAAAGCTAATAAAGTCTTTCTGGCGAGTGACCCGGACCGTGAAGGAGAAGCGATTTCTTGGCATTTGGCTCACATTCTCAACTTAGATGAAAATGATGCCAACCGTGTGGTCTTCAATGAAATCACCAAGGATGCGGTCAAAAATGCTTTTAAAGAACCTCGCAAGATTGATATGGACTTGGTCGATGCCCAACAGGCTCGTCGTGTTTTGGACCGCTTGGTAGGGTATTCGATTTCGCCTATTTTGTGGAAAAAGGTCAAGAAGGGCTTGTCAGCAGGTCGCGTTCAGTCCATTGCGCTTAAGTTAATCATTGACCGTGAAAATGAAATTAATGCCTTCCAACCAGAAGAATACTGGACAATTGATGGTGTTTTTAAAAAGGGAACCAAGCAATTTCAAGCTTCCTTCTATGGAGTGGATGGCAAAAAGCTGAAATTGACTAGCAATGATGAGGTCAAGGAAGTCTTGTCTCGTCTGACTAGTAAGGATTTTTCAGTGGATCAGGTAGATAAGAAAGAGCGCAAACGCAATGCTCCTTTACCCTATACCACTTCATCCATGCAGATGGACGCTGCCAATAAAATTAACTTCCGTACTCGAAAGACTATGATGGTTGCCCAACAGCTTTATGAAGGGATTAATATTGGTTCTGGTGTTCAAGGTTTGATTACCTATATGCGTACCGATTCGACTCGTATCAGTCCTGTAGCGCAAAATGAGGCAGCAAGCTTCATTACGGACCGTTTTGGTAGTAAGTATTCTAAGCATGGTAGCAAGGTCAAAAATGCTTCAGGAGCTCAGGATGCCCACGAGGCTATTCGCCCGTCTAGTGTTTTTAATACACCTGAAAGCATCGCTAAGTATCTGGACAAGGATCAGCTTAAGCTTTATACTCTTATCTGGAATCGTTTTGTGGCTAGCCAGATGACAGCTGCTGTCTTTGATACCATGGCTGTTAAATTGTCGCAAAATGGAATTCAATTTGCTGCTAATGGTAGTCAGATTAAGTTTGATGGTTATCTTGCCATTTATAATGATTCTGACAAGAATAAGATGTTACCAGATATGGCTGTTGGAGATGTGGTTAAACAGGTCAATAGCAAACCAGAGCAACATTTCACCCAACCGCCTGCTCGTTATTCTGAAGCGACCCTGATCAAGACCTTGGAGGAAAATGGGGTTGGACGTCCGTCAACCTACGCTCCAACCATTGAAACCATTCAGAAACGTTATTATGTTCGCCTTGTAGCCAAACGTTTTGAACCGACAGAGTTGGGGGAAATTGTTAACAAGCTCATCGTTGAATATTTCCCAGATATCGTAAATGTGACCTTTACAGCTGAAATGGAAGGCAAGCTGGATGATGTCGAAGTCGGAAAAGAGCAGTGGCAACGTGTCATTGATGCCTTTTACAAACCATTCTCCAAAGAAGTCGCCAAGGCTGAAGAAGAAATGGAAAAAATCCAAATCAAGGATGAACTGGCTGGATTTGACTGTGAAGTGTGTGGTAGTCCAATGGTCATTAAACTTGGTCGTTTTGGTAAGTTCTACGCTTGTAGCAATTTCCCAGATTGTCGTCATACCCAAGCAATCGTAAAAGAAATCGGTGTAGAGTGTCCAAGTTGTCATCAGGGACAAATCATTGAGCGTAAAACAAAACGTAACCGCCTCTTCTATGGTTGCAATCGCTATCCAGACTGTGAGTTTACCTCTTGGGACAAGCCTGTTGGTCGTGATTGTCCAAAGTGTGGCAATTTCCTCATGGAGAAAAAAGTCCGTGGTGGCGGCAAGCAGGTTATTTGTAGCAAGGGTGATTACGAGGAAGAAAAGATTAAATAAGAAGAGAGTCCTGAAAGTGAATTTCAGGCTTTTTTGGTTAGAACTTGACAAAATTCATCATTTTATGCGAAACTAGAAGAAGATTATTTTAACTAGGAGAAGTTATGCGTCTTATCTATTTGATAATTGGTTTTTTATCACTGGCTTTGGCTATTGTTGGGGTTGTCTTGCCCTTGTTGCCTACAACCCCTTTTCTTTTGTTGTCTATTGCTTGTTTCTCAAGAAGTTCCAAGCGCTTCGAAGACTGGCTTTATCATACCAAGCTCTATCAAGCATATGTAGCTGATTTTCGCGAGACTAAGTCTATTGCGCGTGAACGCAAGAAAAAAATCATTGTATCTATCTACATCTTGATGGGAATTTCCATTTATTTTGCTCCTCTCTTACCAGTCAAAATCGGTCTGGGAGCTTTGACCATCTTTATCACCTATTATCTCTTCAAGGTCATTCCAGACAAAGAATAGTTAAAATAGTAGTTATTTGCCTTGATAAAATTGAAAGCATATTCACAACAATATGATATAATAAATTTAAAGTAATCTTCAAGGAGAATCAAATGATTTACGAATTTTGTGCTGAAAATGTGACCTTGCTTGAAAAAGCGATGCAGGCTGGAGCTCGTCGAATCGAACTTTGTGACAATCTAGCAGTTGGTGGGACAACTCCCAGCTATGGAGTGACCAAGGCAGCGGTTGAATTGGCAGCTAACTACGATACAACCATCATGACCATGATTCGTCCACGTGGTGGCGACTTTGTCTATAATGAACTAGAAATTGCAATTATGCTAGAAGACATTCGGTTGGCTGCTCAGGCTGGAAGTCAAGGAGTTGTATTTGGGGGTTTAACTGCTGATAAGAAGTTGGATAAGCCTAATCTTGAAAAGTTAATTGCTGCATCAAAAGGAATGGAAATTGTCTTCCACATGGCCTTTGATGAATTGAGTGATGATGATCAACTGGAAGCTATTGACTGGCTTAGTCAAGCTGGAGTTACTCGTATCCTAACTCGTGCTGGTGTGTCTGGAGATTCACTAGAGAAACGTTTTGCTCACTATCACAGAATTTTGGAACACGCTAAAGGTAAAATTGAAATTCTACCAGGTGGGGGGATTGACCTTGACAACCGTCAAATCTTTATCGACCAACTGGGAGTGACACAATTACATGGTACTAAGGTTGTCTTTTAAAAAATAGAAAGGAACTGCTGCTTAGGGTAGCAGTTTTCACTTATGTTTGAAATTTTTAAATCCTATCAGTTTAATCAAGAAAAAGCTCATGCCTATGGTTTTGTAAAAAATGGGGAAGTCTGGACTTATAGTTGCCAGATTTTGCAGGGTGACTTTGTCATGACTGTGTCCATCACTACTGATAATGTGAGTTTTCAGGTATTTGATCAGGAGACTGGTGACCTCTATCCTCAAGTCCATATGGAAAGCATGAGGGGAAGTTTTGTAGGAAGTGTCCGTGAGGCTTGTTTGGAGATTCTTTACCAGATTCGGAAGGCTTGTTTTGAGGTACAGGATTTTATCTGCCCTCAGACTAAGCGAATCATGACTCAAGTTCAGGAACAGTATGGTAATCAGTTGGAGTATTTGTGGGAGAAATCGCCTGATACGGCAGTGTTAAGACACGAAGGCAATAAAAAGTGGTATGCCGTCTTGATGAAAATCTCTTGGGATAAGCTGGAAAAGGGCAGAGAAGGACAGGTGGAAGCAGTCAACCTCAAACATGACCAAGTAGCTGACTTACTTTCACACAAAGGCGTTTATCCAGCTTTTCATATGAATAAACGTTACTGGATTAGTGTGGCGCTTGATGATACTTTATCAGATAAAGAAGTGTTGGAATTGATAGAAAAAAGTTGGAACTTAACCACTAAAAAATGAAACATTTCAAGGATTTTCAAGAACTTTCAATTAGCAAAATATTCTCTACTGAAGAAATTTTCAGAAAATATTGGATTTTTTCTTGACAAGTACTTTTGTCTATGCTAAAATACTAAACAAGATATCAAACGAAGGAGAAAGTCAAACATGAAAACAGCTAAGTTTAATCAATTCGCTTTGTTGTTGAGGTACTCGGGCTAGTGCAAAAAGCATTAGTCCTGTTTGGCTTACCAAGCGGGAGTGAATCAACATCTCGCTTGGACTTCTAAGCGAGATGTTTTTTTAAAAACCACATTTGGAAAAGGGGAAATCTTATGAGAACAGTTGAATTTCTAGATACCAGCCTTCGGGATGGAGAGCAGACACCTGGCGTTAATTTTTCAATCAAGGAAAAAATTGCCATTGCAAGACAGCTTGAAAAATGGGGCATTTCAGCAATTGAAGCTGGTTTTCCAGCGGCTAGCCCAGACTCATTTACAGCAGTGCAGGAGATTGCTAAGGTCTTGAAGAAAACGGCGGTGACTGGTTTGGCACGTTCGGTCAAGTCTGATATCGATGCTTGTTATGAGGCGCTCAAGGATGCCAAGTATCCACAGGTTCATGTCTTTATCGCTACTAGTCCGATTCATCGTAAGTATAAGCTCAATAAGAGCAAGGAAGAGATTCTAGAAGCTATTAAGGAGCATGTTTCCTATGCACGTTCTAAGTTTGAAGTGGTCGAATTCTCTCCTGAGGATGCGACTAGAACAGAGTTGGATTTCCTCTTACAAGTTGTTCAAACAGCGGTTGATGCAGGTGCAACTTATATCAATATCCCTGATACGGTAGGATTTACCACACCAGAGGAATACGGAGCTATCTTCAAATACTTGATTGAGAATGTCAAGACAGATCGTCAGATCATCTATTCGCCTCACTGTCATGATGATCTTGGAATGGCAGTGGCTAATAGTCTTGCTGCCGTCAAGAATGGGGCAGGACGTGTTGAAGGAACTATCAACGGTATTGGGGAGCGAGCTGGAAATGCTGCTTTGGAAGAAATTGCAGTGGCCCTCAATATTCGCCAAGATTACTATCAAGCAGAAACCAGTATTGTCCTAAATGAAACAATAAATACGTCAGAAATGGTTTCTCGATTCTCTGGTATTCCAGTTCCTAAAAACAAGGCTGTGGTTGGTGGCAATGCCTTTTCTCACGAATCTGGTATTCACCAAGATGGAGTCCTTAAAAATCCTCTTACTTATGAGATTATCACACCTGAATTGGTTGGTGTTAAGAGCAATAGCCTTCCGCTTGGAAAATTGTCTGGTCGCCATGCCTTTGTTGAAAAACTAAGAGAACTGGCCTTAGACTTTACAGAAGAGGATATCAGACCACTCTTTGCTAAGTTCAAGGCATTGGCCGACAAGAAACAAGAAATCACAGATGCAGATATTCGTGCTCTGGTAGCTGGAACCATGGTTGAAAACCCTGAAGGATTCCACTTTGATGATTTACAACTTCAAACTCATGCAGATAATGACATCGAAGCGCTCGTTAGCCTAGCTAATATGGATGGTGAGAAGGTCGAATTTAATGCGACGGGGCAAGGTTCCGTTGAAGCAATCTTTAACGCTATCGATAAGTTCTTTAACCAATCTGTCCGCTTGGTATCCTATACTATTGACGCTGTGACAGATGGAATTGATGCCCAAGCTCGGGTTTTGGTTACTGTTGAAAACAGAGATACAGAAACCATATTTAACGCAGCAGGCCTTGATTTCGATGTGTTGAAGGCTTCGGCTATTGCTTACATCAATGCCAATACCTTTGTTCAAAAAGAGAATGCTGGTGAGATGGGACGCAGTGTTTCCTATCGTGACATGCCTAGTGTGTAAAGGAGAATGCTATGACAAAAAAAATAGTAGCCCTAGCAGGGGACGGAATTGGTCCAGAAATCATGGAGGCTGGTTTAGAGGTTCTGGAAGCTATAGCTAAACAAACAGGCTTTGACTATGAAATAGACAAACGACCTTTTGGAGGTGCAGGAATTGATGCAGCAGGCCATCCTTTACCTGATGAAACCCTCAAGGTATGTCGCGAAGCAGATGCTATTCTCCTAGCGGCTATCGGTAGTCCTCAGTATGATGGAGCAGCGGTTCGGCCTGAACAAGGCTTGCTGGCTCTCCGTAAGGAACTCAATCTTTACGCTAATATTCGCCCTGTAAAAATCTTTGACAGTCTCAAGCATTTGTCACCACTAAAACCAGAACGAATTGCTGGGGTGGACTTTGTTGTGGTGCGTGAGTTGACCGGCGGGATTTACTTTGGAGATCATATCCTTGAAGAGCGCAAAGCGCGTGATATTAACGACTATAGCTATGAGGAAGTAGAGCGGATTATTCGTAAGGCCTTTGAAATTGCAAGCAATCGCAGAAAAATCGTTACTAGTATTGATAAGCAAAATGTGTTGGCAACATCAAAACTCTGGCGGAAAGTAGCTGAGAAGGTCTCACAGGATTTCCCAGATGTAACCTTGGAGCACCAGCTAGTCGACTCAGCTGCCATGCTTATGATTACCAATCCTGCTAAGTTTGATGTCATCGTGACGGAGAATCTTTTCGGAGATATTCTATCTGATGAATCAAGCGTTCTATCTGGCACACTTGGGGTTATGCCATCAGCCAGTCATTCTGAAAATGGACCAAGTCTCTATGAACCTATTCACGGTTCAGCACCTGATATTGCTGGTCAAGGAATTGCCAATCCTATCTCTATGATTTTATCAGTGGCCATGATGCTGAGAGACAGCTTTGGACGTTATGAGGATGCAGAGCGTATCGAGCTTGCTGTTGAGGCAAGTTTGGCAGCTGGAATTTTAACGAGAGATATAGGAGGACAGGCTTCGACCAAGGAAATGACGGAAGCTATTATTGCAAGGTTATGAAGTTAGACGAAAAAATTACTCTAGTCCTTTTGATTTGGAATGTCATGGTTTTCTTGATTTACGGCATTGACAAATCTAAGGCAAGGAGACGTACTTGGCGAATCCCAGAGAAAATCTTACTCATTTTAGCCTTTACTTGTGGTGGTTTTGGGGCCTGGTTAGCAGGAATCATCTTTCACCACAAGACTCGAAAATGGTATTTTAAAACAGTTTGGTTTCTCGGGATAGTGTCCACACTAGTAGCCTTATATGTTATTTGGAGGTAATGGATGGCAGGAAAATCGATTTTTGATAAATTATGGGACCGTCATGTCATCACAGGAGAAGAGGGGCAGCCCCAACTCATGTATGTGGATCAGCACTATATTCATGAAGTGACCAGTCCTCAAGCTTTTCAAGGATTACGAGATGCAGGGCGCAGATTGAGACGACCAGACTTGACATTTGGAACCTTTGACCACAATGTCCCGACGGTCAATATCTACGATATTCGAGATGTCATTTCCAAGGCTCAAATTGATAAGCTTGCTGAAAATGTTGAGGAGTTTGGGATTGAACATGCGGCCCATGGTTCTGAAAAACAGGGAATCGTGCACATGGTAGGTCCAGAAACAGGAAGAACTCAACCAGGAAAATTCATTGTCTGTGGAGACAGCCATACGGCAACCCATGGAGCTTTTGGAGCCATCGCCTTTGGGATTGGGACTAGTGAGGTTGAGCATGTCTTCGCTACCCAGACCCTCTGGCAGGTTAAACCTAAGAAAATGTTGGTTGAATTCACTGGAGTTCCTCAAAAAGGAGTTTATTCCAAGGATTTCATTTTAGCCTTGATTGCCAAGTACGGCGTTGCTTGTGGTGTTGGCTACGTGGTTGAATATCGTGGACAAGCTATTGATGCACTGAGCATGGAAGAGCGAATGACCATCTGCAATATGTCCATCGAGTTTGGATCCAAGATGGGAATCATGAATCCGGACCAAACCACCTATGATTATCTCAAGGGACGGGAATGTGTTCCAGAGGACTTTGAAGAGGCTGTGGCAGATTGGAAGACCCTTGTCAGTGATGAGAATGTCGTTTACGATAAGGTTATCCAGATGGATGTCTCAGACCTTGCTCCTATGGTGACCTGGGGAACCAACCCTGCTATGGGGGTTGACTTTGACAGTAGTTTCCCAGAAATTAAGGATATGAATGATGAACGAGCCTACAATTATATGGATTTGGAACCAGGTCAAAAGCCAGCAGATATTGAACTAGGTTATATCTTTATCGGCTCTTGTACCAATGCTCGTCTCAGCGATTTGCAACTGGCTGCGCGATTTGTTAAAGGGAAGAAAATTGCTTCCAACTTAACGGCTATCGTGGTTCCAGGCTCTCGTCCTGTGAAACGAGCTGCTGAAAAGTTGGGCTTGGACAAGGTCTTTCTAGATGCTGGTTTTGAGTGGAGAGACCCAGGTTGCTCTATGTGCCTAGGGATGAATCCTGACAAGGTTCCAGATGGCGTTCACTGCGCCTCAACCAGCAATCGAAATTTTGAAGACAGACAAGGCTTTGGCGCTAAGACTCATCTCTGTAGTCCAGCTATGGCAGCTGCGGCAGCTATTGCAGGGCGTTTCGTAGATGTTCGGCAAATGCCAGAAGCCCAGTAAGGAGAGGATATGGAGAAATTTACAGTTTATACGGGAACGACTGTTCCTCTTATGAATGATAACATTGACACTGACCAAATCCTTCCCAAGCAGTTTCTCAAGTTAATTGATAAAAAAGGTTTTGGTAAGTACCTCATGTATGCTTGGCGTTATCTGGATGACAAGTATACTGAGGACCCAGACTTTGTCTTTAACCGACCTGAATATCGCAAAGCCAGTATTCTCATTTCAGGGGATAACTTCGGAGCAGGGTCTTCGAGGGAACATGCAGCTTGGGCCTTAGCAGACTATGGTTTTAAGGTCGTGATTGCAGGGTCTTTTGGGGATATTCATTACAATAATGAACTCAATAATGGCATGTTGCCCATTGTTCAGCCCAGAGAGGTTCGAGAGAAACTAGCCCAGCTAAAACCAACCGACCAGGTAACTGTGGACTTGGAACAACAAAAAATCATCTCACCCGTTGGAGAATTTACTTTCGAAATCGATAGCGAGTGGAAACATAAACTCTTAAATGGTTTGGATGATATCGGTATTACTTTGCAGTATGAAGATTTGATTGCTGCTTATGAAAAACAACGTCCAGCCTATTGGCAGAATTAGAAGAAAAATAGAAAAGGAAATAGAACTATGACAAAACACATTCAATGGAACGGAACACTTTCACAAGAAGGCTATGACATTTTAAAAGGTGAGAGCGGTTGTATTGTTTGCCCTACTAAAGTTGGTTACATCATCATGACTAGCGATAAGGCAGGACTTGAACGCAAGTTTGAAGCTAAAGAGCGTAACCGTAACAAACCAGGTGTTGTTCTCTGCGGTAGCATGGATGAGCTTCGCGCTTTAGCACAACTCAACCCAGAAATTGAAGCCTTTTACCAAAAACATTGGGACGAAGACATTCTTCTTGGTTGTATCCTTCCTTGGAAACCAGAAGCCTTTGAAAAACTAAAAGCATATGGGGATGGCCGTGAAGAACTTATGACTGACGTGCGTGGTACTAGCTGCTTTGTTATCAAATTTGGGAAAGCTGGTGAACAATTGGCTGCCAAACTTTGGGAAGAAGGCAAGATGGTATACGCTTCATCTGCAAACCCATCTGGAAAAGGAAATCGTGGTAAGGTAGAAGGAATTGGAGAACGTATCGAAGGCGCAGTGGACCTTGTTATCGAGGCAGACGACTATGTGGCATCTATCCAGCCTGACAAAACGATTGAAACTCGCTACGAGCAAGGTGTGATGGTCTCTATGGTCGATAAAGACGGCAAACTCATCCCAGAACAAGGAGGAGCACGCTCAACTTCACCAGCTCCAGTTGTAATCCGCAAAGGGCTTGATATTGATAAGATTATGATGCACTTGTCAGATACCTTTAACTCATGGGACTACCGTCAGGGTGAGTATTATTAGAATGTAGAAGAAGTGGGGAGAAAATAATCTCTCCTCTTTCTTTTGTTTTTTAATATAAGTAAAATCCGAACAATATATTTTTGTTTATAAGATAATTTGACAAAAGCTGTACTTTGATTTATAATTAATTAAGGAAACGTCGGAAAAGGCGTAGGGATGCGAGAGCATAGGTAGGTCATTACAAAAGAAACGAGACATCGATATGTTAAATGAATTTCCAATTTTTGATTACGAAGATATTCAATTGATTCCAAATAAATGTGTCATTAAAAGCCGTGCAGAAGCGGATACAAGTGTCACTTTAGGAAATCACACCTTTAAACTACCTGTTGTGCCAGCTAATATGCAGACTATTTTAGATGAAAATGTAGCAGAGCAACTAGCTAAAGGTGGTTACTTCTACATTATGCACCGTTTTGATGAGGCAGGACGTATTCCTTTTATTAAGCGTATGCATGATCAAGGTCTCATTGCTTCTATTTCTGTCGGTGTTAAGGACTATGAGTATGATTTCGTGAGCCAGCTTAAGGCTGATGCTCCTGAGTACATCACGATTGACATTGCCCATGGTCATGCGGATAGCGTAATTTCTATGATTCAACACATCAAGAAAGAATTGCCAGATACTTTTGTTATTGCTGGAAATGTGGGAACACCAGAAGCTGTGCGTGAATTAGAAAATGCTGGTGCGGATGCTACTAAGGTCGGAATCGGTCCAGGTAAGGTTTGTATTACCAAGGTTAAGACTGGTTTTGGTACAGGTGGTTGGCAGTTGGCTGCTCTACGCTGGTGTGCCAAGGCTGCACGTAAACCGATTATTGCTGATGGAGGAATTCGTACTCACGGTGATATTGCCAAGTCTATTCGTTTTGGTGCCAGCATGGTTATGATTGGTTCCCTCTTTGCAGGACACATCGAAAGTCCAGGAAAAACGATTGAAGTCGATGGTGAACAGTTCAAAGAATATTACGGTTCAGCCTCACAATATCAAAAAGGTGCTTACAAAAATGTGGAAGGCAAACGTATCTTGCTTCCTGCTAAAGGTCATCTGCAAGACACTTTAACTGAGATGGAACAAGACCTTCAAAGTGCTATTTCCTATGCAGGTGGACGTCAGGTTGCTGACCTTAAACATGTTGATTATGTTATCGTGAAAAACTCCATCTGGAATGGGGATGCTTCCCACTAAGACGGGCTATCTCACTAGAAAAAAACTTGTTATTAGAGCAAATTTCTGTTATAATAAAACAAGTTTCCACCCTTAGTGTAATGGATATCACGTAAGATTCCGGTTCTTGAGATGGGGGTTCGATTCCCTCAGGGTGGATGTAAACATCCTAAAAAAGCCTTTAATAGGGCTTTTTATTTATCCTGCCTCAAATCTGCCCCTAATACTCTTCGAAAATCAAATTCAAACCACGTCAGCGTCGCCGTACCGTACTCAAGTACAGCCTGCGGCTAGCTTCCTAGTTTGCTTTTTGATTTTCATTGAGTATAAAACTGAAAATCTTATTTTAAAGAATACCCAAATGTTTTCCAGTCTCGTTTTAAAGTGACTCAGGGGGCTTTTTTTGATATAATAAAAAGGACTGTTATCAGTTAGAAAGAGGTTGGTATGAAAGAATTACAAACTGTACTAAAGAACCATTTTGCAATCGAATTTGCAGACAAAAACTTACTGGAGACTGCCTTTACTCATACGAGTTATGCCAATGAGCACCGCCTCTTAAAAATTTCACACAATGAACGCTTGGAATTTTTAGGAGACGCTGTTCTACAGTTATTGATTTCAGAATATCTGTATAAAAAATATCCTAAAAAGCCTGAAGGTGATTTGTCCAAACTCCGTGCCATGATTGTTCGCGAGGAGAGTTTGGCTGGTTTTGCGCGTGATTGCCAGTTTGATCAATTTATCAAGTTGGGTAAAGGGGAAGAAAAATCTGGTGGTCGCAATCGTGATACCATTCTTGGTGATGCCTTTGAAGCCTTTCTTGGTGCCCTCCTTTTGGACAAGGATGTGGCCAAAGTCAAGGAATTTATCTACAAAGTCATGATTCCTAAGGTTGAAGCAGGCGAATTTGAGATGATTACAGACTACAAAACCCATCTCCAAGAGTTACTTCAGGTCAATGGCGATGTGGCTATTCGTTATCAGGTGATTTCTGAAACGGGTCCTGCCCATGATAAGGTCTTTGATGTAGAAGTTCTTGTCGAAGGTAAGAGCATCGGTCAAGGTCAAGGTCGTTCTAAGAAATTAGCAGAGCAGGAAGCTGCCAAAAATGCCGTTGAGAAAGGGCTGGATTCATGTATTTAAAGGAAATCGAAATTCAGGGATTCAAGTCTTTTGCTGATAAGACCAAGGTCGTTTTTGACCAAGGTGTGACGGCAGTTGTTGGACCCAATGGATCTGGAAAGTCAAATATTACAGAAAGTCTGCGTTGGGCCTTGGGGGAGTCAAGTGTTAAGAGTCTCCGTGGTGGTAAGATGCCTGATGTCATTTTTGCTGGAACTGAAAGTCGCAAACCGCTCAATTATGCTTCTGTAGTTGTGACTTTGGATAATCATGACGGATTTATCAAGGATGCAGGTCAAGAAATCAGGGTAGAACGTCATATCTATCGCAGTGGAGATAGCGAATATAAGATTGACGGAAAGAAAGTCCGTCTGCGTGATATTCAGGACCTTTTCTTGGATACTGGATTGGGACGAGATTCCTTCTCCATCATTTCCCAAGGGAAGGTTGAGGAGATTTTTAATTCCAAGCCTGAGGAACGCCGAGCTATTTTTGAAGAAGCTGCTGGAGTTTTAAAATACAAGACTCGCAGAAAAGAAACTGAGAGTAAACTACAACAAACTCAGGATAATCTAGACCGCTTAGAGGATATTATCTATGAGTTGGATAATCAAATCAAGCCTCTTGAGAAGCAAGCTGAAAATGCCCGTAAGTTTTTAGATTTGGAAGGTCAACGCAAGGCTATTTACTTGGATGTCCTTGTTGCTCAAATCAAGGAAAATAAGGCTGAACTAGACTCGACAGAAGAAGAGTTGACTCAGGTTCAGGAACTCTTGACGAGCTACTACCAAAAGCGTGAAAAATTAGAAGAAGAAAATCAAGCTCTTAAAAAGCAACGCCAAGATTTACAGGCTGAAATGTCCAAAGACCAAGGCAGTTTGATGGATTTGACCAGTCTGATTAGTGATTTAGAGAGAAAATTAGCCCTATCGAAATTAGAATCTGAGCAAGTAGCCCTGAATCAACAGGAAGCACAAGCTCGTTTGGCTGCTTTGGAGAATAAGAGAAATGCTCTAAGTCAGGAAAATACTGAAAAAGAAAGCTCTTTAGCCCTCTTAGAAGAAAATCTAGTCCAAAATAATCAAAAACTCAATCGAATAGAGGCTGAATTGCTGGCTTTTTCAGATGATCCTGATCAAATGATTGAGCTCTTGCGTGAACGGTTTGTAGCTCTTTTACAAGAAGAAGCGGATGTCTCAAACCAACTCACCCGCATCGAGAATGAGTTGGAAAATAGTCGTCAGCTTTCTCAAAAACAAGCAGATCAATTAGAAAAGCTGAAAGAACAGTTGGCTACAGCTAAAGAGAAGGCTAGTCAGCAAAAAGACGAGCTTGAAACTGCCAAGGAGCATGTTCAGAAATTATTGGCCGACTACCAAGCTATTGCCAAGGAGCAAGAGGATCAGAAATCTTCCTATCAGGCTCAACAAAATCAACTCTTTGACCGTCTGGATAATCTCAAAAACAAGCAGGCTAGAGCCCAAAGTTTGGAAAATATCCTGAGAAATCATAGTAACTTTTATGCAGGTGTTAAGAGTGTTCTCCAAGAAAAAACCCGCCTTGGTGGAATTATTGGTGCTGTTAGTGAGCACCTGACTTTTGATGTGCATTATCAAACTGCCCTAGAGATTGCGCTTGGAGCCAGCAGTCAGCATATCATCGTAGAAGATGAAGAGGCAGCAACCAAGGCGATTGATTTCCTTAAACGAAACAGAGCCGGTCGTGCGACTTTCCTTCCTTTGACCACTATTAAGGCGCGTACGATTTCTAGTCAGAACCAAGATGCTATCGCTGCAAGTCCGGGATTTCTGGGTATGGCAGATGAGTTGGTGAAATTCGATACTAGACTGGAAGCTATTTTTAAGAATTTGTTAGCTACGACAGCAATTTTTGATACTGTAGAACACGCGCGTGTAGCAGCTCGCCAGGTTCGTTATCAGGTTCGTATGGTGACTTTGGACGGTACAGAGTTGCGCACAGGTGGTTCCTATGCAGGTGGAGCCAATCGTCAGAACAACAGCATCTTCATCAAGCCAGAGCTGGAGCAACTGCAAAAAGAAATTGCTGAAGAAGAAGCAAGCTTGCGTTCAGAAGAGTCGAGTATTAAGACCTTGCAAGACCAGATGGCTGCATTGACAGAAAGATTAGAAGCTATTAAATCTCAAGGAGAGCAGGCTCGTATTCAGGAGCAGGGCTTGTCCCTTGCTTATCAGCAAACTAGTCAGCAAGTTGAAGAACTGGAAACTCTTTGGAAACTCCAAGAAGAGGAATTAAATCGTCTTTCTGAGGGAGATTGGCAAGCGGATAAGGAAAAATGTCAAGAGAGCCTTACTACAATCGCCAGTGAAAAGCAAAATCTGGAAACTGAGATTGAAGAAATTAAGTCTAACAAAAATGCCATCCAAGAGCGTTATCAGAACTTGCAAGAACAGGTAGCGCAAGCTCGCTTGCTTAAGACAGAACTGCAAGGGCAAAAACGTTATGAAGTAGCTGATATTGAGCGTTTAGGCAAAGAATTGGACAATTTAGATATAGAACAAGAGGAAATCCAGCGTCTTCTTCAAGAAAAGGTTGACAATCTTGAGAAAGTTGATACAGATTTGCTCAGTCAACAGGTAGAAGAAGCCAAAACTCAGAAAACAAACCTCCAACAAGGTTTGATTCGCAAGCAGTTTGAGTTGGATGATATAGAAGGTCAGCTGGATGATATTGCCAGTCATTTGGATCAGGCTCGCCAGCAGAATGAAGAGTGGATTCGCAAGCAAACTCGTGCTGAAGCCAAGAAAGAAAAGGTCAGCGAGCGCTTGCGCCATCTACAAAGTCAATTAACAGACCAGTATCAGATTAGCTATACTGAAGCACTAGAAAAGGCACATGAATTGGAAAACCTCAATCTGGCAGAGCAAGAGGTGCAGGATTTAGAGAAGGCTATTCGCTCACTGGGTCCTGTCAACTTGGAAGCTATTGACCAGTACGAAGAGGTTTACAATCGTTTGGATTTCTTGAATAGCCAACGTGATGATATTTTGTCAGCGAAAAACTTGCTCCTTGAGACCATCACAGAGATGAATGATGAGGTCAAGGAACGCTTTAAATCCACCTTTGAAGCTATTCGTGAGTCCTTTAAAGTGACCTTCAAGCAGATGTTTGGTGGAGGTCAAGCAGACCTGATTTTGACTGAGGGAGACCTGCTGACAGCTGGTGTTGAGATTTCTGTTCAACCACCAGGCAAGAAAATCCAGTCTCTTAATCTCATGAGTGGAGGGGAAAAAGCCCTATCGGCTCTTGCCTTGCTCTTCTCCATTATCCGAGTTAAGACTATCCCGTTTGTTATCTTGGATGAGGTAGAGGCTGCGCTGGACGAAGCCAATGTTAAACGCTTTGGAGATTACCTCAACCGTTTTGACAAGGACAGCCAGTTTATCGTTGTGACACACCGTAAGGGAACCATGGTAGCGGCTGATTCTATCTATGGAGTGACCATGCAAGAATCAGGTGTGTCAAAAATTGTTTCGGTCAAGTTAAAAGATTTGGAAGAAACAGTAGACTAGTTACCAAACGATAGCATCTCTTAGGGGATGCTATTTTTTAAAACTAACATCTTGAATAATTTTTTAAGGTCAGTTCAGGGGCAAAAAACGACATTTGGGCTTTCCTTTTAGCGAAAAGGCTTTCTCTATGATATAATAGTTTCATGATTACAACAGTACCTATAAAAAATGAAAAAGACATCGCAGTACCGGATAAAACAGTTCTTGTATTAGGCTATTTTGACGGTATTCATAAAGGACATCAGAAGCTTTTTGAAGTAGCTAGCAAGGCTTCGATGAAAGAATATCTACCAGTTGTCGTGATGACCTTTACAGAGTCACCTAAGCTTGCTTTGCAACCTTACAAGCCAGAATTAATGCTTCATATTGTTAGCCATGAAGAACGAGAACATAAGATGAAATGGCATGGAGTAGAGGCTCTTTTCTTACTTGACTTTAGTAGTAAATTTGCTAGTTTAACGGGTCAAGAGTTCTTTGATACCTATGTTAGAGCATTAAAACCAGCGATTATTGTAGCGGGATTTGATTACACGTTTGGTTCTGATAAGAAAACTGCGGATGATTTGAAGGACTATTTTGATGGAGAAATCATCATTGTTCCTCCTGTTGAGGATGAAAAGGGGAAAATTAGTTCTACTCGTATTCGTCAAGCTATTCTTGATGGAGATGTCAGGGAAGCTGGTCATTTACTTGGCACTCCTCTACCGTCACGTGGAATGGTTGTTCATGGCAATGCTCGTGGACGGACTATCGGTTACCCAACAGCAAACTTAGTTTTAAGAGATCGAACCTATATGCCAGCAGATGGTGTTTACGTAGTCGATATCGAAGTGCAGCGTAAAAGATATCGTGGAATGGCGAGTGTCGGGAAAAATGTTACTTTCGATGGAGAAGAGCCACGTTTTGAAGTCAATATTTTTGATTTTTCAGATGATATTTACGGTGAAACAGTTATTGTCTACTGGCTAGACCGTGTTCGTGAAATGGTCAAATTTGACTCTGTTGAAGAACTGGTAGATCAACTCCAGAAAGATGAAGAAATTGCTCGGAATTGGAAGGATGCTGAGTAGGAAATCGGAGTTTTATATAAAATTATCCATACTTTAGATTCTTATTTCTAAATAGAAAAAGTAGCCCTTTCCAGGCTACTTTTTTA
>NZ_JBKOTR010000019.1:0-30680 GCF_049738015.1 Streptococcus sp. CL5.50 | reverse complement strand
ACAAAAAAGAACGCCACAATCTTGCGACATTCTTTTCCTTTTGAATATATCTTCTAATCTCGATAGTAATAATCTTCAGCCCTGTCTGATTTCCCAAATTCTTCATAAAACAGGCGATCTTTGGATGAATCTGACGCACCGTGAGGCGTTCCAGCTGGTATAAAGAGTACAGGCGTTGTTGCCCGTATTCCAATCTCAAATCGCTTTCCAACGGCTCCTTCCTGGTTCTTGGACAAAAAGATTCGTTCATAGTCATTAACTCGGCCTGAATCGTGAATAATCAAGTTGTTAGGTTTCGAACCTGTTGTCGACCAACTACCTACTACTAGTGATATTTCATCCTTTTGAGGATTTTGAACAGAAGGATTTCCAACTACAGGTTCCCGACTCGAACTCTGAGCTGTCTCCTGATTAGTCGCATTCTGAGTTCCTGAATTATCAAAAGTTGTTACGCCATCTGATTTTCTGTAGAAAAACTTATCTGTTGGAACAAATGGACTATTTGAGAAGGCTATCCTATCCTTACTGCTATCTGATCGGCCACCATGAGGATGACTTGGTGTATTAGCTGGATAGACAATGACACCCTCTTCTGTTCTTCCAACAATCAGAGCAGGTATATCCACGTTCTCTGATCCTATTTGCAAACGTTCTCCGTTACTCATGCTGCCATCTGGTTTGATAGTGATTTCTTCACCCGCAGCATTAACCCAGGTATCTGCTATTAGATGTAGATTTCCATTCAAAATTTCCGGTACCTTAAATGGACGTCTCGTAGCTATCTTGTTCATAGGGAATAGATTTGTTTTGGGGTCGATAATATCCGCTTGCAGTATAAAACCAGTTTTACCTTCTACATCAATTTGGTACCAAATATGGCCTCTATCTTTTCTCTCTCCAGCAACCGAATTAGAAGCGGTTATTCTTTGATCCTTGCTGAGTTCAGTAATCACTTCTGAATCATAGAGAGGTTCCTTACGTACCGCAGCCTTTTCAGCAGTGACTTTCAAATCCATAGGTTGCTCCAGCTTGTAAAGATAGACTGTTGGTTTGTCTTCTTTTCCATCTGTCAAAATCAGATAGCCGTTAGGATCCTTGTAGCCATAAAAAGTATAAGACTGATCTTTATAGTCAGTTTCGATGCGATCAATCTCTTCCTGAGATATAGAAAGCGATACCTCAACTTCTGGTAGGACTGTTGTTTTAGAGTATGTCTTTCCAACGACATAAGTCTTGTCGAGCTCGTAATCGATGGTCATGACCTTCGTGTCCCCTGCATACTTTTTAATCGTAAATTGACCTTTCATCATTCCACCACGATCACGGCCATGCAACATCTCTTTCCCATCTCTCACAATAATGGCCTGACCATTATAGCCAAGATCGATTGTTCCAAATAAGGGCATCTCACCTGATAAATGTTCAATCGTTCCAAAAGAACGATACCACTCATCAAAATTGTCTGTTTCAAGAGAATTCGCAATATCAATCTGATCCATTACCTCTGAAGAGGATTCTTCCTTCTTTCCACAAGCCCCTAAAAAAAGCAGGGCAACTAGGAAAACAATACTATATCGTAAATACTTTTTCATCTTTTTCAAATTTTCTCAATGATTCCTTTCTGATTGTATCCATTTTTTGTCCACCAAATAATAGCCAAATAAGATCCATCCAAAAATGTAAACAATATAACCTAAACCAGGACGACCATGTTGAAAAATGTATATTGGATTATAAACGATAAATGTTAGTAACAAGGTGATGATATATGTATCCAATCTTTTTTCTTCTCCACTTGCAATAGAGGATACGACTAAAACGGCTAAAGCAAGAATAATGAGAGCCAAAATAGCATGGTAAGTAAAGGGTGATACTGTTTTATTAATTGTACCAGGTAAGCTATAAAAATACAAGAATTGCGATATGGATATGCTGATGGAAGCAACTGTTAAGAGTTTATTTTTAGCATAGGATTTCTTAATATCCTCTACTGATAAAAATGAAAGATGAAATTCAAAGGTTAGTTTTTCCTTTTTTATATACTTGAAGTAACAATAGACTAAAAGAAGAATTAAGCTAAAAAATGTTGAATACAAAATTAGATAATATCCATTCAACATGTCGGCTGAGTTGGCCCTTTCCATGGTCGGAGACCAACCTGACAAAAATCCAGATGTAAACTGAACAATCCCAGCAAAAACATTATAACTTGTAGCTGCCATTCGACTTTGGACAACTCCTCTTACAACGTCTAGAAGCAACTTAAACAACCATAAACTATTTAAAATCCTAAGGAAAATCAAGGTTTTCTCTTTTCTTTTCAATACAAAAACAAGTTCTAATAACGAGACTGCTAAAAAGAGATTTGCGTTTAAAATCCCCCTAATCCAACCATAAATATTTAAAGAATTATTTACTTCATCAACCATTACCCCCATAAAGCTAAACAAAATAATCAATCCCAAACTAACAGCATAAGCTAAATAAATAAAATCTAATCGAGATTTTATTGTAACCAATGGAGACCTTTTCATTTTCTCTATCTCACTTCTCATTTTATTTTCAATTATAAATACAGAGAAACCCTTTTAAGAAAATTTCCTAAAAGGATTCCTTTTATCATACAGATTACACTATTTTAGCCTCTAGCTTACTAGCGAATCCATTTACCTGAACCATCTACACGGTAACCATCTGGTGTCCATTCGTTAACAGCCATCTTGCCGTTCGCTTTAAGATAGTAATCGCCTACCCATGTATTGCGGGCATAACTACCTTCACTCGTTAAGTAGTAATAAGACTGATAGTATGTATCATAAATCCACTCGCTCTGGGCCATTTTACCATCAGCTTTGAGGTAGTAATTTCCAATCCAACCATTTTTTACATATCCTGATTGAGCTAATATATAGTACCAAGCCCCATAATTTTTATCGTAAATCCACTCTTGCTGTGCCATTAAACCACCAGGTTTAAAGTAGAAATTCCCAAACCATTTATTTTCAACCAAGTTACCATCCGAATCTACATAATATACTCCTCTTCTATCAGAACTGCGAATATATTCGTTTCTTGCTTTAACTCCATTTTTATAGTATGAATTACCGAACCAACCATTTTTGGACTGATTAATATGACTTCCTGTTCCAACCATTTTATGGTCGTGGATAGTAACAATGTCAGTGTAACCATAATAACGATAATATCCATACGGAGGCTGTTTCCAATCTCTCAAAACAATTCGATATTCTCCATCCGTAAAGGCATTCAAATTCTCCTGGTTCATATCGTATTCCCTTGTCACGCTTGGTTGACTAGGCGTAAAAATAGCATCGGCTAATCCAGGAAATTTTTCAGTCACTTGAGTTTTTACATTAAACAAGAAAAAGGGAATAGAAATTTCATTCATTCCTTCTGGGAAGGTATCAATACTAGCTGTGATCTTTAATTTTCCCGAACTTGTATCTTGACTCAAATTCATCTGTACTTTTAAATTCTTAACTTTAGAAGGATCATAGTCGGATTTAGCAATGTTAGGAGTGTCAGCCATTACTTCCTGAACGTTAACGAGAGCTGTAGAGCCTACGACTAAAATAGACAAGGCCGAGACTAATACTGTTTTCATTTTCATCATAACTTACCATCTGCTCCTACTAGCGAATCCATTTACCTGAACCATCTACTCGATAGCCATCTGGAGTTCGTTCACTAACGGCCATCTTACCATTAGATTTAAGATAATAGTCACCAATCCAAGTATTACGTGCATAATTACCTTCACCTGTTAAGTAATAGTAGGCTCTATAATTTCTGTCATAAATCCATTCACTCTTGGCCATCTTACCATTAGATTTGAGGTAATAGTTACCGACCCAAGCATTGCGAGCATAGCTTCCTTCACCAGTCAAATAGTAATAAGCTCCATAGTTTTTGTCATATACCCACTCATTTTGTGCCATATAACCGCCAGATTTGAGGTAGTAATTGCCCACCCAAGCATTTTGGACATAGTTACCCGCAGCATCGATATAGAAATAAGACTTATATTGGTAATCATAGATCCACTTGCTATAGACCTTGTTGCCATTTTGGTAGTAAGAGTTACCTGACCAGCCATTTTTCCCAGAAGCTGAGCTGCTAGATGTAGCAAGTGTTTGTGGTTGGGTTGCAGCTTGTCCTCGTCCACCGATACTAACGATTTTATGATCTTTAATCGTTACAATTTCAGACTGTCCGTAGTAACGGTGTTCATAGCGAGGAGCACCTTCTGTATCCTCTAATGTATCAGAATACACAATCCAATAATCTCCATCTGCTAAAGATATCAAATTATCATTATTCCAATAAAACTCTCTTGAAACTGACAATTCATAAGAAGTGAACGACATATTTGGTAGAATATATTGATGAAGTTCACCAGTGTTAACATTTTTAAAAAAACCAAAAACACTACTAATAGAATTACTGTATACTCCTCTAGGTAAACTATCAATCGTAGCCGTGATATCTAATTTCTCTAATGTAGGATGTTGTTTTAGTGTAATTTTCACATCATGTTTTTTAATCCCCACGATATCACTCGAATCTGCATGAACAACCTGTGATGAGAAGGGCAGGTTTCCTTCTGTATCAAGAACTGTAGTAGCTCCTAGTGTTGCTACTGCTAAACTAGCAAACAAAACTGGTTTGAATTTCATAGACAAACTCCTTTAAATATTATTCCCCTATACTATAGCATACTTTTCCTACTAGTGAAGAAAAACGACGAAAAAAATAGTTTTTCGCCGAAATCCCTTACAAAACTTCTCAATATCGTATCTTTTTGTTGTTTTTTTCTTATCTAGTTGAAATAGTGTATAATAAAGTAAAATCACAAGGAGATTAGTAAAATGGAAATAAATTTTGGTTCAGTTATCAAACAAATCCGAGAGGAGAGGGGCTTTACTCTAAAAGAAGCTGCTGGCACAGCCATTAGTCCCAACAATCTCAGTAAATTTGAAAAAGGCATCACAACCATCAAGGTTGACACCTACTTCAAAATCCTAGAAAATCTCAAAATCCATGATACCCATGATGTTATAATGTTGCTTGTGCGTTATCAGTATCAGGATCCTTCACTTTCCGAAGCTATAAAAACTGGGTTCACAACACAAACTAAGATGCTAGAATGGATTCAAATATTAGAATCTAATACCTATTGCACTGATTATGCCTATATCCAATCTTTAGGAATGTTTAGGAATAAGGAGAATTTGTTGAAAGAAGATTGGATTATCCTCAATCGGGCTAAGACTGCCTTATTTCAACTAAACTACTGGCTTTCACTGGATTACACCTTATTTGCACTTTTAGTTGAATATTTTGACTTTCCTACAGAAACACTTCAACAAATTGCAAAAACAGCTCTTGCTTTGCTAAAAGAAACATTTGTTGATTTCATACAAAAACGAATGCTTCTATCGACACTCTTAACCATCATCCGAACCTATTCTCGAAATGGGCATTACCAACTTGCCCAAAATTTAGTGGACAAAATTGATGTATATAGAATTAAGGAATTACATTCCCTAAAAGGAGTATTGCAAGAAGCATTTATTCAAATTAAAATGCAAGAATGTTATAATTTGCTCAGACAAGATAAGAAGGAGGGAATAGAACTGGCAAGTCAGATTTTAGCCTATCTGGACAGTCTGAATGGTCTTTTCCTGGACCAAACTATTTCTCAATTGAGAGACATCTTCTATCAACAAGTCAAAATGCTCAATAAAACTGGAATTGATTGGTCATAAACTCTGGGCTGAGTTGCTACTGGCAGGTAGAGGCAGATTAGATAAACAGGGAAGAAGTTAGAAAAACAGCCGATATAGCTGCAGTTAGGAACCAACTGTGGCCATTTCGGCTGTTTTTTATGATGAATCTACATCGAAAATCTCACTTCCTACGACTTTTCAGATAAAGAAAGCCAAAGAAGCTTTCATAGAGGGCAAAAAAGAGAAGAAAGGCATGAAGGAAGAAGGTCTCTGGCAAAATCAGAATCACTGGATCCTTGGCTGGGTCAAAAAGCCAAGTATCATCTCCCACAAAGAGAATTTGATGGAAAAGGGTAAAGAATTGGTCAAAACCAATCAAAACTCCTCCAAGTCCAATCAGTAAAGGCAAAAGCACTAGAGCCAGAAGCCCTCTACTAAATAAAGATAAAAAGCCCTTTTTCACAATCTTATTGGCAAAGAAATAGAAGCTTGGTAGTGTCACAAGAGCAACTAGCTGCACCAAGTGAAAGAGATTCTTCACCACCGCAAAGTGATGTAGCCCAGATACTGACGAACGAAAATCCGGCATCTGCAAGACCTGACTAAAAGGATTGGTCAGATAATTCATCAAGATATGAAAGTTGTACTGAATAGTTTCTGGTTTTAAATAGACCCGATCCGTTAAACTTAACCACTGAATTTCCAGCGGATAGAAAATCCAAGCCAGATAGATGGTCAGAAGAATTGTGAGGGAGAGGAGAAAGAGCATAGAACCCCAAAAGGTTAATTTAGTTTTCATCAAAATCCCACTCCGCAAGGCTAGAAACCACATGAGTCGGTGCGATTGGCAGGTCTGCTACTTCTTCTGCCTTGGTAAAACCTGTCGTCACCAAGAGCGTTGGAATGCCATTGTCAATCCCTGCTCGGATATCTGTCAGATAGTTGTCCCCAACCATAATCAACTCTTCACGTTCCAAACCTAAGTGCTCAACCGCCTTGTTCATAATGATAGCATTTGGCTTCCCGATATAAACAGGCTTCACTCGTGTTGCTACTTCAAGAAGGGTAATCAGTGAACCAGCACCAGGCAAAAGACCGCGCTCTGTCGGGATGTTGAGGTCAGGGTTGGTTCCGATAAAATGAGCTCCCTTTTGGATAGCTAGAGTTGCTGTCGCAAATTTTTCATAATCGACTTGCCAGTCTAGTCCAACTACCACATAGGCAGGATTATCCTTGTCTTCCACATAACCAGCCGCTTTGATGGCTTCCTTAAGCCCTGCTTCTCCGATGACATAGACGGTCTTTTCAAGCCCCAAGTCGTTCATATAGTCGATAGTCGCCAAAGTCGCTGTGTAGACAGTCGATAGGGGCGTATCGATATTAAAATTCTGAGCCAACATCTCCTGAACACTCTCTGGAGTGCGGGTTGTATTGTTGGTCACAAAAAGATAGGGGATAGCCCGCTTTTGCAATTCATGGATAAAAGCCTCCCCTTCTGGGATTCTGTCTTTCCCCTTATAAATCGTTCCGTCTAAATCAATTAAGTAGCCTTTATATTTCATCTATTTCTCCCTAATCCTTTTTTATTTCTTGCCAAGTGATGATAGCTTGGGCATTGGTAGCACCGTCGCTTGTAATTTCATGTTTGCTTTCCAGTCCAGTCCGTTCAACAGCTGATGAGATCACCCCACCTGGTCGAACTTCCTTGACATACTTGAGATTGATTTTCTTGGGAATATATTGGGTCAAAAAGTCGGCTCCCATGACCTCAAAAATCCAGTCTAGATACTTACTGTTATTAACATGACCATTCATATCTAAATCGTAAAAACGGACATGGTAATCCATGCTGATTGGATTTTCCAAACTTTGATATTTAGGTCCTCGCAGCAATTTTTTGGAAAACTCAGATTGGTAAGGAGCCACAATCTCAGGTTCGACAGCATGGACTTTTCGACTGTCTCGGTCCATGAGAACAAAGGTCGCCATCATGTGGATAAGGTCCTGTCCCTCTTCATCATAAATAGTAAAGCGGCGGTAGCAAAAGAGCCGATTGTAGCTCAAAGCTTCCGTTTCAATAGTAATTTCTTCCGCAAAACGAGGCAAACGAACCACCTCAATATCATAATCTGTGATAATCCAGACCAGATTATAGTCTTCCAAAATGGCCTTATCACTAACTCCCAGCTCAATCGACTGCATCCCTGAAACTTGTAGGGACAGCAAAATCACATCTGGAAGTTTGATATGACCGTTCATATCAGCCATATCAAAAGGAATTTTCATTTTCATTTGATAAGTTAAGCCCATCATCCTACTCCAAAATAAATCGTTCTGCTACGGTGTCTCCCAAAAAGAGACCTCTCTTTGTCATACGAACTCGGTCACCCTCTATTTGCATGAGACCTTGTTGAACCAAGTCCTTGACAATTTCTCCATAAAGTCCATCAAAAGACCGTCCAAATTTTTCTTCAAATCGCGCCATAGAGACCCCTGATTTCTTACGGAGACCTAGGAACATTTCCTCTTCCATTTGCTCCTTTTGACTCAGGTGTTCTTCTGTGATCCGAGCATTGCCTTCCTCAACTGCACTGAGATAATGACGAATGGGACCATGGTTTTTATAGCGCACTCCATCTACATAACCAGATGCCCCAGCACCGATGCCATAGTATTCAGCATTGTCCCAGTACATGAGATTGTGGCGACTTTCAAAACCAGGCTTTGAGAAATTGGAAATCTCATAATGCTCAAAACCTGCTCGCTCCAGCTCTGCGATGATGTACTCAAACATCTCCGCTTCCAGTTCCTCCTTAGGCAGAGGCAATTTTCCTCGTCGCATACGGTTCATAAAGACCGTATGATTTTCCAAAATCAAGCTATACAAACTCATATGGGGAATATCAAGTCCAATGGCCTTAGCCACATTTTCCTTGACCTGCTCCATGGTCTGACCAGGCAACGCATAAATCAAATCGATGGAGATGTTGTCAAAACCAGCCAGTTTAAGGCGGTCGATATTTTCATAAATATCCTTCTCCAAATGACTGCGCCCAATCTTTTTCAGCATCTTGTCGTCAAAGGTCTGCACGCCTAGCGAAACACGATTGACAGCCGAGTTCTTCAAAACAGCAATCTTATCCGCGTCCAAGTCGCCTGGATTGGCTTCAATGCTCAACTCCTCTAAGACAGACAAGTCCAAGTTTTCAGTCAAGCCCTTCAATAACACCTCTAGTTGTGACGCTGACAGGGCTGTCGGTGTCCCACCACCGATGTAAAGGGTTCGTAACTTTTGAATGTCATAAGAACGAAACTCTTCCAGCAGATGCTCTAAATAGCTATCTACCGGCTGATTCTTGATAAAAACTTTTGAAAAGTCACAATAATAACAAATCTGGGTACAAAATGGGATGTGCACATAGGCTGACGTTGGTTTTTTCTGCATAGTACTTATTATACCACAAAGACACGCTACGAGAAAAAAATCACCATCCCCAGACATATAGTCCGTCCAGAGATGGTGATGGTTTATTCTTCTGTTATGTCAATAACAATCTCTTCTGATTCATCAAAAGTTTCGGCTTTTTCTTGCCATTGCTCCTTGAGATTATTGAATCGATCTTTTGATGCTTCTGTCGCTTGACGAGCACATGATTTGGCTTGAGCAAGTACACTGTCCACAGTGATTTCACCTGACTCAACCTGTTCTTTGGTTTTAAGAACAAAATCTGTAGCCTGCTCCTTAACTTCTGTCAGTTTTTCACAGACCTGCTCCTTGGCATACTCAGGATCTTCTCTCAAATCATCCAGAAAATCTTGAGCCTGACTGCAAACTTGTTTACCCTTGTCACTTGTTAAAAACAAGGCAAGAGCTGCACCTGAAACGGTTCCTAAAAGGATTGAGGATAGTTTACCCATAAGAATTCTCCTTTTTTATTTTTTGAAAAATTTACTTGCGACACGTAGGGCTGACAAACTTGCACCAGTCTTGAGTGTTTTTGAACCAGCTGATGAAGCTTTCTTACTCAAGACACGCGCATGGTCATTGAGGTCTGAAACAGATAGAGATAAATCTGCAACAGCGCTAAAGAGTGGATCAATCGTTGCCACCTTAACATTGATATCATCTGCCAAGACATTGACCTTAGCCAGCAATTCATTGGTATGATGCAAGGTCACATCCACATCTGAAGTCAAGGTTTTAATCGTCTTCTCTGTTTCATCAATAACACGACCAAGTTTTTGTACAGTAATGATTAGATAGACTAAAAAGACAATCAAAGCAAGGGCTACAAGAATATATGCAACTTCTAACATTTACTTTTCCTCCTCTGTAATATAGTAAGGGGCCTTCTTTCGATTTTGATATAGAATGATAAAAATACCGAGACCGATAAGGACAACCGATAGCCATTGAGATACTCGAAGGCCAAAGAACATGAGGCTATCTGTCCGCATGCCTTCGATGACCATGCGACCAAAACCATACCAAATCAAGTAGAAAGCAGTGATATGACCTCGTCTGAGACTCTTCCATTTTCGTCTAAAAATCAGAATCAAGGCAAAGCCAAGCAGATTCCATAGAGACTCGTAAAGGAAGGTCGGTTGACGGTAGCTTCCCTCAATATACATCTGGTCACGGATAAAGCCAGGTAGATAATCCAGATTATCCACTGCTGCACCGTAGGCTTCTTGGTTAAAGAAATTGCCCCAGCGACCCAAACTTTGGGCAATCATGACGCTAGGCGCCGCAATATCTAGGAAATCCCAAGTATTGATGAGTTTACGATCAGCAAAGATATAAAGTACAAGAGCCCCAGTAATCAAACCACCGTAAATGGCCAAACCACCATTCCAAATGGCAAAAATCTCTCCCAAATTCTGACTATAGTAATCAAAACTGAAAATGACATAGTAGAGACGAGCTCCTAAAATAGCCAAAGGAAAGGCTATCAAGATAAAATCTAAAATATCGTCTGGTATGATTTTCTTTCTAGGCGCTTCTTTCATAGTCAGATAAACCGCAAGAATCAAACCTGTCACAATACACAAAGCATACCAACGAATGGCTAGAGGACCTAGATGAATAGCAATTGGATCAAGCATGAGGCACCTCCTCATTTTGAGCAATAAGATTGGTCAAACGTTCTTCGAACAAACGCGTCGCATCAAAGCCCATTTCCTTGGCACGATAATTCATGGCAGCAGCCTCAATCACGACAGAGATATTCCGACCTGTTTTCACTGGAATGCGGATACGAGGAATGGCTACGCCAGAAATTTCTATTTCCTCTGCATTGTTTCCAAGACGATCAAAAGTTTTATGTGTATCGTAATTTTCCAAATAAACAGCCAGCTGGACTTGTGAAGAATCCTTGACGGCACTCGCACCGTAGAGGCTCATGACATCGATAATCCCAACCCCACGAATTTCAATCAGGTGTCTCAAGATTTCAGCTGGTTCACCCCAAAGAGTAATCTCATCCTTGGCAAAGATATCGACACGATCATCGGCTACCAAGCGGTGACCACGTTTGACAAGCTCTAGACCTGTCTCACTCTTACCGATGCCACTATCACCTTGAATCAAGACACCCATTCCATAGATATCCATCAAGACACCGTGCACACTGGTCCGTTCTGCTAAACGTGAATCCAGATAACTAGATAACTCTCCAGATAAACGACTGGTTGCCGTACGGCTGGTTAAAATGGCAATCTTACATTCTCTGGCTGCCTTTAGCATCTCCTCTGGAACCACCAAACCACGAGCAACAATGACCGCAGGTGTCTCAGGTAGAAACATTTTTTTCAAGACTTGGTAACGGTTGTGAGAGGACATCGAAACGAGATAGGACCACTCCTTCATTCCCAAGAGTTGGATTCGCTCAGGCGTATAATAGTCAAAATAGCCCGTCATTTCAAGACCAGGTCGCGTAATGTCCGCGGTATTAATTTCCTTTTCAAGTAATTCTGGTTCGCCATAGACAATGTCTAGTCTGAGCTTTTCAATCACTTCTTTTACTAAAACCGACATCATTTCCTCCTTCAATCGAGTTCTTTTTACTATTATATCAAATTGTCCTTAGAAGTTTCAGATTTTTGCAGGCTTTGAAGTATTTATTTATACTCAATGAAAATCAAAGAGCAAACTAGGAAACTAGCCGCAGGCTGTACTTGAGTACGGCAAGGCGACGTTGACATGGTTTGAAGAGATTTTCGAAGAGTATTAAAAGAAAAAAGACTAGATTTCTCCAGCCTTTCATTTCTAATTAGAATTTTTTACGTTTACGAGCTGCTTCTGATTTACGTTTACGTTTTACAGAAGGTTTTTCATAGAATTCACGTTTGCGTGTTTCTTGAAGAGTACCAGCTTTAGTAACCGCACGTTTGAAACGACGAAGTGCGTCGTCAAGAGATTCATTCTTACGTACTACTGTTTTAGACATTTTTTTCACTCCCTTCAAGTTCAAGATCTATTCTATTTTACACGTAAAAGGAATAATTGTCAAGAAAAAATCCGGTTTAATTTTGATTTTTTTGCCATTTATACAAGAGTTTAAAGCACTCAGATAGAAGAAACTGAAGGGTTTCGTTTTTTATTTTTCAAGTAGGCTGAGCGCTTCAGCATCTGCGATGATGGTCACATCTGGGTGGTTTTGTAGGCTACTTGCAGGTAGATTCTCAGTCACTAGGCCAGACACTGTTCCAGCAATGGCTTCTGCTTTTGATTCACCGTAGGCAAAGAGAAGGATTGACTTGGCATCCAAGATATTTTTAATCCCCATTGAAATGGCTTGGGTTGGAACATCTTCAATCTTGTCAAAGAAGCGCGCATTGGCTTCGATAGTAGACTGGTCAAGTTCTACTAGATGTGTTTGACTGTCAAATGGAGTACCAGGCTCATTAAAGCCGATATGTCCATTGCGACCGATTCCCAAGATTTGAAGGTCCACTGGATGGTCAGCCAAAATTTGGTTGTAGCGTTCAACTTCAGCTTCAGCATTGTCCTTAACCCCACGAGGCAAGAAACTTTCTTTAAATGGTTTTTGGTTAAACAAGTTTTCTTGCATGAAGTAACGGTAAGACTGTGGATTATCTCCATCAAGTCCTACATACTCATCAAGGTTGACACTGGTTAAATTTGAAAAATCAAGGTCACTCTCAACAATTTCCTTGTAAAATTCAAGTGGGCTACTTCCTGTAGCAAGTCCTAGGGTTTGAGCTCCATTGGCCAATTTTTCCTTCAAAATCTCAAAAGCAACTTTTCCACCCTCGATTTGGTTTTCAACTTTAATAACTTTCATCTTTTTATCCTCCGTTTCAATCTATATTTATTATATGGTATAGACCAATTTTTGTCAAGTGAAAACGATTTAATTTTCAAAAAAAGAGCGTCCAAACTTGAAACATGTTATAATGGATAAGATTAGAACTTAGAAAGAATGAACAGATATATGAATACAGCTGATTTTGATTTCCACTTACCTGAGGAATTGATTGCCCAAACGCCCCTTGAAAAACGGGACGCCTCTAAACTCCTCATCGTCAACCGTGAGACGGGAGAAATGCAGGATAAACACTTCCACTCTATTATTGATATGCTGGAACCTGGTGATGCCCTTGTCATGAACGACACCCGCGTTCTCCCAGCCCGCCTCTATGGTCAAAAGGAAGAAACTGGAGGCCATGTGGAACTTCTCCTGCTCAAAAATACTGCTGGAGATGAGTGGGAAGTTCTGGCTAAACCTGCCAAACGCCTCAAGATTGGTACTCGTGTCAGCTTTGGTGATGGTCGCCTCAGCGCTGTCGTTACGGAAGAATTGACCCACGGTGGTCGTATTGTCCGCTTTGAGTACCAAGGAATTTTCCTAGAAGTTTTGGAAAGTCTGGGTGAAATGCCTCTACCGCCTTATATCCATGAAAAACTGGATGACCGTGAACGCTATCAAACTGTTTACGCCAAGGAAAGTGGCTCTGCTGCAGCACCAACTGCTGGACTACACTTCACTAAAGAACTGCTAGCAGAAATCCAAGCTAAGGGTGTTCATCTAGTCTATCTGACTCTTCATGTCGGACTAGGAACCTTTAGACCCGTTTCAGTTGACAATCTGGACGAACACGAAATGCACTCAGAATTCTACCAGCTTTCTGAGGAAGCTGCTGCCACCCTTCGATCTGTCAAGGAAAATGGAGGCCGTGTCATCGCTGTCGGAACCACTTCTATCCGCACTTTGGAGACTATTGGTTCCAAGTTTGATGGGCAAATCCAAGCAGATTCTGGCTGGACCAATATCTTTATCAAACCTGGGTATGAGTGGAAGGTCGTGGATGCCTTCTCAACCAACTTCCACCTGCCAAAATCAACTCTGGTCATGTTGGTTTCTGCCTTTGCCGGCCGTGAATTAGTCTTAGACGCTTATCACCATGCCATTCAAGAACACTACCGCTTCTTCAGTTTTGGCGATGCCATGTTTATCTATTAATTTATATAATCAAAAAACGCATATTATCAAGGTTTTATAAAGCCTGATAGTATGCGTTTTGTAATGGATAAAAAATGAGTTAATTTATTCTAAAGCTCGTATCTTTCAAGCTCTGGACACTGGCATTGATCACCGCGCCGATAATCAAAATCTTAGCGATGAGAATAAACCAGAACATCATGACCACCACGACGACGGAACTGAAAAAACGCACGTCCACTAGGTGATTGACATAATTGTTAACATAGACTGAAAAGATATTGAGTAGTAAGACCAGGGTCAACAAGACAAAGGCACTACCTGGCAATACAGAGCGAATCCTTCGCACCTTAACATTGGGTAGAAAATAGTAGAGCATGACCAGGATGGCAAAAATCAAGGCATAGACCAAAGGGCCTGTTAGGTCTTGCAGATAATCAAAAAGAGGACTATCCGATTTCCAATAGCTTTTGACAAGGTTGAGGAGCATACGGCCAAAGACACTCAAAAACAGAGCTAAAGCAAAGAGAATCTGCAAGCCAAAACTGACAAACAAACTCATGAGTTGATGGGAAATCATTCCACGATTTTTTGATACTCCGTAAGCTTTATTAAAGGCTTTCTGCAGGAAATTCATAGATTTTGAAAAGGTCCAGAGGGCTGACAAAACCGCAAAACTCAATAAACCCGTTGACGGTTGGGTCAGCACTTCTGTAATGATCTTTGCGACCACATCATACATGGTATCCGGCAAGAATTCATTGACAACCTTTAAAAAATTAGAAACTGGAATCTGAAAATATGGGAGGATATTAACTACCACCAAAAGCAGGGGAAAAATCGAAATCAACCAATAGTAGGCTACTGCGACACTGGTTAACTCACTATCTGATGCTTGATAATAATGCAAAAAAGCTTTTAATAAGGGCTTATCTATCAGCTCTTTCCACCACTTCTTCATATCATACTCCTTCACTTATAATCTTGATTAATTTCTTCTTACCAATTCCATCATATCATAAGGCAGGGTATTGGCAGCTTCCTTCAAGGAATAGTTCTCTAGGTTATTTACATTTTGTCGTAACTTCTTGGCATACTTGGTCGTAATCAATCGTTTTTCTTCGTATTCGAAAATCAACTTGCGCTCCAGATAATAGCCTCTCAGCATTTCATCGATATTGTTGGGTTTGACACGATTGATAACCCGTTCGACAAAGGCACCACTGGTGATAATAGCTGTTTCTCTGAGACGAGAATCCTGCATGAAACTGATCAAAGAACTCTTATAAACCCCTTTTAGGTTCTCCAGACTTTCGATAATCATCTCTGTATTTTCTAGATAGAGCTCTGCAATTTGATCATAGTCAAGGGCTCTGAGTTTCTGTGATTCTTCATTTTTCCAACTGCGGAAGGTCTTGCCAAAGGTAAAGACTTCGTGAAGGAGAAAACGTAAAATCCGCAAGGAAACAAGGAAATAATAGGTCAAACGTGAAGCAAACTTACGATTGATACTTTGCTCCATGTTTTTCAAGTAACGTTGGTAGACTCGATAAGCACGCTCACTCATCTTGCCTTCTTCGTAAGCCTGTTCTAAACCATCACTTTCAATACTGAGGATAAGAAGTTTCAAGGCCTCCCAGTCTTCTTGAGCCCCCTTATTTTCTTGACTCAAGATAAGATTCTCTATTCGTCCATGGTAATTGTCAATGGCTGCATAGAGGGGGAGCTTATTTCTGGTATCTTCCAACTCTTTTTCCAACTCTATCGTTACTTCATTCAAAATGCCAATATGCATGAGATAGTCCTTACTTTCTTCCTGTTCATCAGAAAGATGAGGCAAGACTACGAGGCCTGTTAAAAAGCTTACAAGCGTCACACCTGCGACAAGGAAAAGCAAGAGAGGATACTCCTGTTCTAGATTACTTGGTATCAGAAGGATCGTAGCAATCGACACCGTTCCCTTGACACCCGAAAAAGTCAAAAGAAGCATGTCCTTCATATACTTATTTAACTTTTTCTTGAGGCGTCGAGTCCTGTAGGCATAATAGCCATAAATCATGACAAAACGAATGGCAAAGAGGACAAAAGTAAGGGCAACAAGAGATACCAGTAAGAGTAGTGGATTATAGATTGGATTGGTCAAGATAGGCTCTGCTATCATTTCCAACTCCATTCCCAAAATAACAAAGACAGAACCGTTGAGCATAAAGGTCACTGTATGCCAGACCGTCTCGGTCACTGTATCCACTTGGGCCTCGAGAAGCGTGATTTTCTTAAAGCGGCTTGCCTTCAAAATTCCAGCAACTACAACGGCAATAATCCCTGAAACATGGACTTCTTCTGCCAGAAAGAAGGTCACCAGAGGCAAACTCAATTCTAATAAAAGTTCACTAGCAATATCCGTTGCTCGTACACTAAGTAAGAAGCTATGGAGGAAACGGTTGGTCATGGCTGTTAAAAAGCCAATTAAAAAACCGCCTAGGATTGAAAAGATGAGCGAACTACTCGCTTGCCCAAGGGAAAAGGCTCCAGTTGTCCAAGCTGTCAAAGCTACCTGAAAGGCAACCAAGCCAGAAGCATCATTCAAAAGTCCTTCACCTTTAAGGATATTGGAGACACGCTTAGGAAAGCTAAAGCGCTCAGAAAGAGAGGCAAAGGCCACCAAATCCGTAGGGCCAAGTGCCGCCCCAACAGCCAAGCAAGCCGCCAAGGGAAGACTGAGCCAAAGCAGATGGGCCAAGCCACCCAAACTCAGGGTCGAGATGAAAATCACTGGAAATATGAGATAAACAATGATTCGCCAGTGTTTTACAATAGCCGTAATATCTGCTTCCTCCGACTCTCGGAAAAGCAAGGGCCCAATAACCAGTGCCAAAAACAACTCTGTATTGAGGTGAAAGTCGGTATTGGGTAAAAAGAGACCAATCACAATTCCCAAAAGAATTTGCACCAAAGGTAGAGGCAAAAAGGGCAGGAGCTTATTGGTTGTACTCGAGACAATCAAGACTAGTAAAAATAGGATGAGGTAAATCAGTAATTCCACGGACTTCCTCCTTAATTTTTTTTACAACAGGATTCAAATATCTCCTTCTGCTCTTTGATTTTTTGATCAATCTTGGAACAATCCTTGTGCTCAATTTTTCTCTGGCACCGTTCCATTTCAAGAGCAACTAATTTTTTCTTGATTTTAAGCATTTTTTTGCTCATATGCGCTTGGTCTAACACACCTACTGCTCGTTCGTGGTGGGTTGATTCAACAAAATTCTGGCGCATGGCATCCAGCTTTTCACGTAGGTATTGTTTATCCATGTCTATATCTATCTAATTTTTCAATCATCACTAAAAACGGTGGGTTGTTGACTTGGTTCAGGGTTCGGTAAATGGCAGCTGTGTACTCTTGTTGGTTCAACTGGCTGACAAAATCCAAGACAGCATCCCTCTCTAGATCGCCTCCTTCATGACCATAATAGATCATGATAGCAATCCGTCCACCTTTGACAAGCAAATGACACAGCTTTTCTAATGCTTCAATCGTTGTCTGAGGTCGGGTAATGACGGATTTATCAGCTGATGGCAAATAGCCCAGATTAAAAATCCCTGCCTTGGCTTCTGTCACAAACTGGTCCAGTGTCTCGTGACCTTGCAAGATTAACTGGGCATTTGTCATTCCAGCTTGGTCCAAACGCTCTTGGGTCTTTTCCAAGGCTTGCTCCTGAATATCAAAGGCATAGACTTGCTTAGCTAGTTTCGCTAAAAAAATCGTGTCATGACCATTACCCATGGTCGCATCCACTACGATATCCTCTTTTGTCACTACCTCAACCAAAAAATCATGTGCCATCTCAAGTGGTCTTTTCATTTTCAAACTCCTGTTTTACAGCCTTGCATCCTTGAATACTTCCACGACGTCGCATCTCCATCTCAATGCTGTTGAGCACTTCCCACTTATTGAGGCTCCACATAGGCCCAATCAGCATATCTCTAGGTGCATCTCCTGTGATTCGATGGATGACGATATGCTTGGGAATGATTTCCAGTTGGTCACAGATGACCTTGACATATTCGTCCTGACTCATCAGTTGCAAACGTCCCTCGTGGTAGTCCCGTTGCATACGAGTATTGGTCATCAGGTGAAGCAAGTGCAGTTTAATCCCTTGAATATCGTTATCCGTGACACAACGGCGGACATTTTCAATCATCATCTCATGGGTTTCACCAGGAAGTCCGTTGATCAAATGAGAAACAATCTCAATCTTGGGATATTTTCTCAAACGCTTGACCGTCTCCACGTACAATTCATAGGAGTGGGCACGGTTAATCAGATCAGAGGTTGCCTCATAAGTGGTCTGCAAGCCCAATTCAACCGTCACATGCATGCGTTTCGACAACTCAGCCAAATATTCGATGGTTTCGTCGGGTAAACAGTCTGGGCGCGTTCCAATATTGATTCCTACCACACCTGGCTCGTTGATAGCCTGCTCATAGCGCTCTCGAATAACTTCAACCTTTTCATGGGTGTTGGTAAAATTTTGAAAATAAACCAGATACTTCTGAACATCTGGCCACTTGCGGTGCATAAAGTCAATTTCCTTATAAAATTGCTCACGGATGGGTGCATCCGGTGCTACGATAGCATCTCCAGAACCTGAAACCGTACAAAAAGTACAGCCCCCATGAGCCACAGTTCCATCACGATTGGGACAGTCAAATCCCGCATCAATAGGGACTTTAAAAGTCTTTTCTCCAAAGAGTTTTCGATAATAATCATTCAAGGTATTATAAGATTTCATAACCTTCATTATAACAAAAATCACCCACAATCTCAAAAGCCTGACTTTCCTATAAATTCCTCTGTTTCTCGTTTCCATTAGCCATTTTTTATGATACAATATGGGTATGATTTTAATGAAATTAGCATCTATTTTATTATTGATACTGACCTTAGTCGTCTGCATTATCATAACCAAACTTTTTAGATTAAAAAAACTAGGACGAAACTTTGCGGATTTGGCCTTTCCAGTCTTGGTATTTGAGTATTACCTGATTACAGCTAAAACCTTTACCCATAATTTCCTCCCTAGACTGGGCCTAGCCCTCTCACTCCTAGCCATTATTCTCGTTTTTTTCTTTCTTTTGAAAAAACGTAGCTTTTACTATCCTAAATTCATCAAATTCTTCTGGCGTGCTGGATTCTTATTAACCCTTGTCATGTATATCGAGATGATTGTTGAATTGATGGCTCAGAAATAAAAAACTAAATCGAAAACACCTCAATCAAACTAAATACAGTGATTGAAGTGTTTTTCTTTATATCTTTTTCAATAATTTCTATTTACTCTCTTTATCAGGAAATAGATAGCCAATACCTACACAAGCTAGCACACCTGCTCCAATCACCAAGCCACTTGAAATTGGCAACAGGTCCAAAATTGCATTCGCAATAATAAAGGCAATAATCAAACACATCAGACTAGCCTTGTAATCCTTTTTCAAAAGATTCTCTAGAGTGAAAAAGAGGAACAAGCCTACCGGAATCAATGACCAGAGGTTAATGTCCAAACTTGGCCAGCCAACAGAACCAAAATACACTACTGTCGCTGCTGCTACTAAAAATACAATCCCCAATAATTTTTTCATTTCTTTATCTCCAATTTCGTTTTTAGGAACTTGAGTTGTCTAATACTGCCCCCCTCACGTCCTTTACACAAATCATTATAGCAGAGGTCAGTTTCAAGAACAAGTTCTTTTGCCTATCTGGTCTCTATATCGGTCTAAGTGGTTGAATAATAGCGATAAAATAAGGAATCAGGTGAAAAACTTCCTTCCAAATAAAAAGGAATTAAGCAACCAAACGCTACTTAATTCCTTGAAATTGTCTCATCACCTCCATTAACCTTTAAATTTTGATAGACTCTATTTTCTAATTAATATGACCAATATTGTCAATACTAACCCTTTCAATCAATTCATTAGTTATCAAAACTAAGTCCATTAATAAAGCCGAAAAGAGTATCAATAGTAAAGTAAACTAAATAATTGAGTTATAGATGGCTATTTTCACAAAATTGTTTCATCACCACACTATCTCATCTCAGTACACAAACCATGTTTCTATAGCTTTGTCTTAATCTTGATCTTTTTTCTTCAATCCAAGAAATGCACCTACGGTAAACATTATTCCGGCAACCAATGACGTGAAGACTTCGCTAACTGTTCCAGTTTTTGGCAACCTATCATTGTTAGTAGTTGATTTACTATCAATATTGGTATGTTTATTAGCTATGTTCTCTGGTTCATTGAGATAAACTTCCTTCTTATTTTCAAAGTTTTTATCATTTTTATCAGGAACTGGAGATGTAACATCCTCAGTTGAATCAGAGTTGTGTGAATGATTTTCTCTTTGGAAATCCTCTTTTCTATGACTTTCACCTAATTGACTATAATTTACTTGTACAGGAACTGTAGCTTTGACACCTTCAGTTGAATCAGAGTTGTGTGAATGATTTTCTCTTTGTAAATCCTCCTTTTTGTAATTTTCATCTAATTGGCTATGATTTGCTTGCACCTTATCTTTCTTTTTCGATACATCAAAAGTAGGTTTATTTTCCTCCTCCTTTTTCTCCTCTATTTTCTTGAATACAGGTTTTATAAGGGTATCTTTTGATAGATTAAGAACATAGCCAACGTCTTTTTTCCCTTCGACACCAGAAATTTCCCAACCATCAAATTGATAGCCTTTTTCTAATTTACCCTTATAGACAGGTAAAATGAAATCTTCTTCCGACACTATCGTTGAACTCATTTCTTTTCCATTTTGAATGGTCACAGTCACCGTATGAGCTTTTAATTCGCTCACCTCTCCCGTATCTTTGTTTAAAATGAATTCTTTTACGGTCGTATTTCTTGCAAAATCTTTTACAAGAATCTTAATGTTTAGTGTCTTATCTGTTAGTTGTTTAATATCATCAAATGATTTATATTCTTTTCCATTTACATAAATATGTTTGTCTTGAATCTCACCATCGAATCCATTATTTCTTTTATCATTGATGTTAAAGACTACAGATTTTCCATCAGCATATTCAATACTAGTATTTCCCTTAGGATCAATGTTTACTTCTGGTTTAACATTATCATATAAAAATTGATAGTGTACTCCAACCGCTTTCGCATTCAAATCGCTATAGCCAGTTTTAAGATAAACATTTCCATCCATATCTGTTACCTTATCTGGGAATCCGTTTGCTTTATAGTCTTTCATTCCCCAGTCCATGATGTCACCGTCTTTAACATTAAGCTTAACGTTAAAATCTCTAGTGTTATCAATGTGTAAATCTCCGTAGATTAAATAATTATCTACAACAGATTCATTAACTCTCAACTCCCAGTTAAAACCACCCTTATCAGAAATCTTACCTCTTAAATAAAATTCTGGATTTCGTACATAAATTTTATTAGATTTAGATGGATTAAAGTAGTTCTTGTCCATTGAAAGGTTTACTGGTTTTGCATCAATAAATAACGTAGAGCCATCTTCTTTTATAGCTTCTACATTGGACTTATCCTCTCCAGTGTACTCTTTATCATCTTTACCAAATAATACAAGTTTAGAAGGATCTGTTACAAGATTTCCATCTTTATCGATTGCCTCCCCTTTATCGTTCATTTTAAATCTAAACACTTGATACCTTACAATGTTAAAGCCGTCCAAAGCCGACATTAATACTGATTGAGTACTTCTTCCATCTTCAACATTTCTACTATCAGCATAAATTATTTTTTCTGATAAGGCTCTTAGATTAGGATTGGCCTTTTGTATTTTTGCTATATCTTCCTTGCTATAGACTCCATTTCCTTCTAACATATCCGTTTTTCCAGGATTATAGGTAGTCACTTTTAGTGCATAGCCTTTTCTCAGAATGATATTATCCTTTAATAGATATTGTTGTTTTTCTGAATCAGAATAGATTTTACCAGATTCCATTTCAGTTAAATTATTTGGTTTATTCTTTGAAAGATCTCCTTCTCCTAATTCTATTATATTCCCATAACTTGATGCATATGGATATTCTGTTTTAGTTTCCTTATTTTTTTCAGGCATTCTAATCTTCGTTTCAGCTTTTATCTGATCATCATCTTTAACAAAGAATCTCATATCTCCTGCAAAAGCTAATCCATCCACAATATCATTAATATTAGCGTATAAATCAAATGTCATCGTTTTTGAATGGGAATCATACTTGGTCGCTTTGATTTCTATAGATTTATAGTTATTTCCATAATATACCTTGGCATTTTTAGACACATTACTTATCTTTCCAAGAATTTCAAAGTGTCCATCTTTAGACGGGCTTAGAACACCATAAATTTTTGATTTGATTTCGTCAAGTTTTTCAGTTTCATATTCTAAGGCACTACCATCGTCATAAGCAATGATATTTCCCTTATCATCGTATTTATAATCGTATTCCTCTGTTCTCTTACCAGTTTCACTTGTAAAGTCATCAACTTCTCTAAATTTCTTTTTAATGAGTTTCTTCAAGTCTTTACTTTCAAACTCTCTAATTGTTGAAATAGTTTTATGAATAGTCAAGCTAGATTTTTCTTCAATAGACTCTTCATTGTCTTGATGATTTTCTTCCTCAGTTGTATCTTTTTTAAGACTATCGTCTTTTCTATTTTCTAAATTTTTAAATTTAGATTCAGAAATCTCGCCAAGCTTTTGGTATTTAGATGAATCTTGATCAGGATCTACTAGATAATAGGAAATCATCCCCTTTTCATCAGCATGATCAGCAAATTTAATTCTATGAATCTTTGTAAAATTGCTAGAGCCATCTAATGCAATGACTTCAATGATTTTTCCTCTTAAATCTCCTGCACCATTAATTTCATAAATGGTATTTCCATCTTTGTCAAGTTTTCTATTTCTTCCTTCACCCTCACCTGCATAAGTTACTTCAAGATTTTTCTCAACCTCTCCGTCTTCATTAACAAGAGCGGCGCCAGCATACCAAACTTCGTTGGCAATCTCGTCAAATTTTTCAGGATGTTCTTTTTGATCTCTCGCAAATAGGGTTTCATTCTTGTATTGATCTTTTACCTTGTGATAAGTATCCTTTGTAATCAGCTTAATTTTTTCAGGATTTGAAAAATCAACCGAAACAATCTTAGGGGCTGTGTTATCAATTTTTACAGGAATATAGGAAACCTGCCATGGGTAATCTTTAGTTAATCTATATTTAAATTTATAGAAATATTGACCTTCTGCAATTGGTTCAAATTGACCTCTTATCTTAGTAGCAGGATCTTGGTTATCCTTGCTTTCTGGTGCATTTTCTTCTCTACCTCTAGGGTTATAAATGAGTCCATCCCATTTCAAGTCACCCCAAACTTTTAGCTTAGAAGATTTGATTCCCTTTGCATCATTTCTCTTAGAGTTTAAAATTCCTTTAATAAAGTGTTCTCTCGAAATGACTTTTAAGTCGATTTGATTTTCTCCCTCTTTATTTGTATTTACTATTGAAATCAATCCTTCTTCTGCACTTCTTAATACAAGTGGAGAAGGTGTTAATCCTCTCTCAAGTTGAGCATCTTGAGGATTTCCATTTGAATCTAAAGGATAAATTTTAGCAATATTAGAACCACTTGATGATGGTGCGTTGATCCCTTCGTTATTGAAAGCAAATAATTCTGGATTTTGATCTAGAGATGTTGTATTTTTATCTTTTCTATTTTGTATAACTCCTGCTGGATTAAATTTATCTATACCATGCTCTCCACCAATTCCCTTATTTAAAGTTCCTGGAATTTTTGGTTTACCATCATCATCATAACCTTCCATTGTTTTTGATTTTGAACCTTCTTCCCAGGCCCATTTATCAAGGATTGGTTCCTTATTCCAATCCCCAGCAAATCCCATTAAAGGCATCGATAAAGAAGGTTGGAAATTTGTTTTCTTACCATTGGAGTTTAGAGCTTCCATTTCTTCCACTGACTCAAAATGAATAAATGATTCTACAAATTTATTTTTGTTTTTAGCCTCTCCAACGTTTATAACCGCATTTAAATCAAAGCTAGAATTTGGGCCTATAGTGAAAGTGTCATGCTCAAATGTGATATTTGCTCCTTTGATTTTTTCTGGGTGGATTTCTGGAACAATTTGCTTCCCATCTGGAGATTTTTCGTCTTTATATGTTTCATCAAGTTTTAGTCTGTCAGTTAGAGCATCTGTAGTTATAGCAGATGCTGAAACTTTAAAGGTCAAAGGTCTGTTTGATGTATTGTGAAGCTTAATGGTAAAATATTTTTCTTCTCCTTTTATTTCTTTAAGAGAAATAGAACCATAAGAGTTTACCAAGCCTTTAGAATCCGTGTTTTTGAAAGTCGCTACAACTTCATTTCTCAAAGCATTGGCCACATTAATTAGCCCTGCTCCCTGTTGTCTAGGTGATGCAAAGTATTGGCTTTTTTCTTTCCAAGACGTTGCGTCCATCATAGGTCGTGCAGTATTTTGTAGGGCAATTTTTGTAAGACTTGTAAGATCTATTTTGTCATCTCCCTTAAGATTTTTCAACACAGGTCTTTCAAGCATTTCCTTTAATTTTGGTCTAATCAAAACAGTAGAAGCTGCCACGATTGGAGTTGCCATACTAGTCCCTGACATATAACCATAAGTTGATTTCCCATTAATGACATTGAGAGTGGATTTAATATTTTTACCAGGTGCTGAGACATCAGGCTTTAAAAGCAAATCTGTTCTCGGTCCCCAAGATGTGGATCCTGCTGGAACTATGATATCTTCTTTATACAATTCTTTGTCTGTGTCAGGTGCAAACTTAAAGTCAATCTCTTTTTCATCACCTACATTCGGTTTATTAGAATTATAGCTGGCCATATCAATTGGATAGTATTGCTCCAATTTATCTTTAAAATCTTCTTTATTATTCCTTTTAACCTCAGTTTTTTTATCAGGGTTAATCATGTTCCATAGCTTTACACCATCATCTCCTGAAATTGAAAATACTTGACTAGTAGTTCCTTCATCCTCCTCATATCCCATAGCTGGAAGCTCTGTCCAATTATCTCTATTGTAGTAATTTACAGTATTTACAACCATAATGGCGCGTGCGCCCTTATCCGTAGCTCTTTTAAAAGAATTTTTTAAATCCTTTGTATAAATTCGATCCATTACTGCAATTTTGCCTCTAAGATCCAATCCTATCAAATCTTGATCTTGACCCTTGCCTATATATACAAATTTCAATTTATCAGGAGCTTTTGATCCATCTTCATTTGTTGTGATTTTATTCTTATCGAAAAAGGCCCCTATATTTCTGTATTTAAAATTTTCTCCACCTATGTTAACTTTATCAAACTCAACTGTTTGATTTTTAGCAGATGCGACTGCTATCGCATCTTCATGTGCTGCAGTTCGTGTTACATTTCCAGTGTCGGTCATTTTCAGATTATTATTTGCCACTAAATCCCATGAAGAACTTGAAGCAGAAGTCGCATAGTTACCCGTAGCTACAACCATTGGAATTCCTGCTTTTCTTAACGCTCTAATAGCCTCCCAATATTTCTCACCTACAAGACCTGTTCCTGTAAAGCCTGATGATACCGAAACAACATCGACATTGTGTTTGATCGAATCTTCAATAGCATGAAACATTGTTTCATCTCCTGCGAAGCCAGATCCTGCGTCAGAGTACATTTTATAAGAGAAGATCTGTGCATTAGGAGCAATTCCATCGATTCCGTTAAAGTTTTTAATATCTTTTTCAGTATCATTTCCCGCAAGAATCCCTGCAATATGCATCCCATGTGGATCAAAATAATCGCTTCCATCATCAGCTTTTTCTACAGTAATTTTACCACCATTATAATAATTGAAAGCATGAGGAATTTTATCACTCAACCAGAAATTTTTATCAGTACCCTTTAAGTCTTCTTTTTTAAATCTCATTGAGTCTTTGGCATCATCATCGATTCTCATAGCCTTATGCCTATAATCTGTCCCCGTATCGATATTTGAAATAACCATACCTCTGCCATCAAAGTTTTTCCCAAATGGTGCATTGATAGATTTTAGGTAATCGATTGCCTCTTCAACTCCAATTTCTTTTCTAGCATGATTCATCATAGGTTGGACTTTTTGTGACCTTTCAACCGATGACATACCTTCTATTAGTTTAATTTTGTCCAGATTATCTGGAGTTGTTTCTATTGCAACACCATTAAAAACCGTATCATAAGTATATAAAACTTTTGTATCCTTAAGATTGGATAATTCCTTGATTGCTTTTTCTCCAGATTCTTTATCTTTAAATTCAGCAATATAGACAAGTTTATCCTCTTTTTTGGGACTTTCTGGGTCTTTACTTACAGACGAGTCCGCTTTATCTCCTTGGGATTGATTGGAATTTTCTTCTTTGATTTTTTCTTCTTCATTGCTAGTGTTATTGTCTATCACAGATTCTTTACTAACAGCTTCTTTTTTCTCAATAATTGTTGTTTTCTTCTCTTCAGTATCCTTTGAGGTTTCTATAACATTACGAATATCTTCAAGTTTTTCTTTGTTTTCGTTTTGTTTACCTACTACTACTGTTTCTTTATCAGGTATTTTTAAAGAATCTTCAGAACTAGGTGTATCTGCTAGGATTACCTCGTTAGGGACATATGCTGCTAAAATAACTGCAGCTGTGGTTAATGACAATACTGTACTTTTTTTCATTTTAATTCCTTACATATTTATTTAACTTCCAATAGATAGTAAACTTTAACTTTGCTAGCCTTTGTTATAAAAAGTTTTACTAAGTATTATCTAGGAAATAGAGTAGTACATTTATATATAATTGTTAGCTCTCTGAAAAATAGTATATCAATTAAAAAAATTTAAGTCAAGAAAAATTAAGGTGTATTAATTTTATTTTTAATATGTGTTAAAAAAGATATAAAAATTTCGTACTTAACTGAGATACATTATAAGCACATTCACACCATCAAAAATAGTAGCAATCAACTTAAAGCACTAGCAACATCACAAAGTCAAACATCATTGATGAAATATCAACGCTATTAAACAATATAAATAACCGCTAAGAATAAGACTTAACGGTTATCTTCTACATATCTATTTTTTCAAATCCTCAGTCGTTTATCTACCTATAACCTAGGCTTTACGAGTGCCCTGCTCTGCCAACTGATACTCAATGAAAATCAAAAAGCAAACTAGGAAGCTAGCCGCAGTCTGCTCAAAACACTGTTTTGAGGTTGTAGATAAGACTGACGAAGTCAGCTCAAAGCACTGCTTTGAGGTTGTGGATAGAACTGACGAAGTCAGTCACATATATACGGCAAGGCGAAGCTGACGTGGTTTGAAGAGATTTTCGAAGAGTATAAGCTAAATCGCTATTACATTTAAAGTATAGCACTCTGAGAATAGATGTCAAGAAATTTTCATCTCTATTAGAAAAAGCCTGTCCTGAGACAAGGCTTTGAGTTTCTTCATCTTAGGACCCAGCACTTTCATAAGAATCCAAGCCCCTGTCCCAGAGTTTAAGGGAAATACCAAAAAAGACAAGGGAAATCAACATCAAACCTCCGATGTTAAAGATTACATCCTTGTCCTGCAAGAAATAGCTGGCAGGATAGTAAGCCGTAAAAGCAAAAGGTACGATAAAGCTAATCAACCAACGAAGAAATGAATTGTAAATGGAAATGGGATACTTGGCAAAATCATTAAACATATAGAAAATGTAAATCATGGCGCCTGACTGTTTGGTCCAAAAAGCGATACTAGCTGTCGCAATTTTTAAAGAAGTATAAATCAAGGTCGCAAAAGGAATACAAACTAGGAAAAGCAGGAATTTGGGAAGAGTCCAAGCAATGCTGGTCACTGTTGTTCCCAGTAGGATACCACCAACCAAAAGTTCGCCTAAGGCATCAATCTGAAAGGTTTCAACTAGGATGTGAAAGAGGGGATTGATAGGACGAGTCAGATACTTGTCAAACTCACCTTTTCTCACCAAGCGTTGCCCTAGCGCCCAGAGATTATCAAAAAAGAGATGGTCCAACCCCTTAGGAATCAAGGAAAAGCCATAGATAAAGGCGATTTCTTGAAAAGTCCAACCTTCTAGGGATGGGATGTGTTGAAAGATGACATTGAGAAACAAGAGGTTCAAGCCTTGAGTCAGAAAGACTCCTAACACGCCGACGACAAAATCGACCTTGTACTCCATGATTTGCTTGATGTATTGTCTGATAAAAATCAGATGCATGCGTTGATATTTTTTCATACTAACCTCCCTGAATGGTGATAAAGGACTGGACTCGTTTCCAAATCAACTGAGACAAGCCCACCATCACTAAGAGCCAGAAAAACTGCAAAGCGAGCGCCTGAAGAATCTGATTGGCATCGTATTTCCCAACGATAATCATGACCGGAGTGTAAATCAATGATGAAAAAGGCAGGAAGGACAGAATATCTGAAACAACCTTTGGAAAGAAAGCCAAGGGAATCAAACTTCCAGACATAAAAGCCACTATGGAAGTCTTAAGTAGGTTGGAACCCCAAAGATTTTTAAACACAAAGGCTGAAAATCCAAAGCAAATATTAAAGAAAAAGTTAATCAGATAGGCCAGCGTTAAACTAAAGAGGTAAAGGACAGTTAATCCCAGCACTTCTACAATCCCTTGACCAGATAAGATTTTCATCAAAACAATGACACTTAAAAATGGAAGGCCAACGCTGATAAAAATCAACCACTTGGAGCCAAGCTCTGTAAAAAGGTAAGATGCCGCAAAGTGCACTGGTCTCAACAAGCGCATGATGATGGAACCATCCTTGACCTCCTCCCCAATCATAAAGGACGAATCTGACCTAGTCAGAAGATTGGTCACAAAACTCATGATAATGTAGAGGGTGATATCTGCCATACTAAAGCCCTGAATCAAAGACTCTTGCGAAGAATCAAAGACTGCCTTCCAGAGATAAAAGGCCACAAAAGCACCCATAACATCGCCGATCCGATAGAGAATAAAGTTGACTCGATAGGTAATCAATTCCTGAACACCTGCATTGATAAAGGGTTTATAACGTCTCCACAATTTGACCATCTTAGAGCTCCTTTCGATAGAAGCGACGGATAATATCCTCAATATTCGTATCTACCATCTTCAAATCTCGGATTTCAAAATCAGACAGGGTTTGCTTGATAATGTCAGCTGACTGGTAGCGAGAACTATCGAATTCAATGTTGAGGCTATTTCCCTGTCTATCAATAATCATATCAGGCAGGCCTTCATAGTGAGAGACGAGATGACTTTGACCTGGTAGCAGTTCAAAAGAAAGAGTCTTCATCTTTCCAAAGGTTTCCTTGAGCTGGCTCACCGTTCCATCAAAAATCTCCTGCCCCTTATCAATCATAAAGATCCGATTACAGAGCTGCTCAATATCACTCAGATCGTGAGTCGTCAAAAGAATGGTTGTTTCTTCTTCCTGATTGATTTGGGTAATGGCCCGACGAATGTTATCCTTGACCGAAACATCCAAACCAATGGTCGGCTCATCTAAAAAGAGAACCTTGGGATTGTGAAGCAAGGAAGCTGCAATGTCCGCCCGCATGCGCTGCCCTAGTGAAAGAGTCCGCACGGGATCCTTGATAAAGTCCTTCAAATCCAAGACTTCATTTAAAAAATCCATGCGCTTGTGGAAGAGCGAATCCGGCACATCGTAAATCTCTTTTAACACCGTGTAGGTCTCTTGCAGAGCCAAATCCCACCATAGCTGGGTACGTTGTCCAAAGACAACTCCAATATCCTTGACATAATCTTGGCGATTGTCCTGGGGAATCTTGCCATTAATCCGACAAAAACCAGATGTCGGTTTTAAAATCCCTGTCAGCATTTTAATGGTTGTCGACTTCCCAGCACCATTGGCCCCGATAAATCCTAAAATTTGTCCTTTTGGGACCTCAAAGGTCAAATCCTTGACCGCTTCAAAGGTCTGCTTTTCAGGATGAATAAAGGAGCGCAAAGCTCCCTTTAACCCTGGTTCCTTGACTGTCTTCACAAAATTTTTCTGAAGATGTTCCACTTCTATCATTGCCATATCTATCTCCCTTTAGTAAGAAACAACATTGTATTTTTGACTACAAATATCTAAATCCTTACTTTCTAAAACTTCTACATTTTATTGCTACAGAAGGCTTTATACCAACCTATTATAATCCAATAAAAACTAGAATGCAAGCGTTTGCCTAAAGTTTATGGAATTGAAAATTTTTCTCTTAAAATAATACTTTTAATCAAAAATTATGGTTTTATTGTTTCCTTAAAACGCCAAAAAACCCACCCAATGGGCAGGTTTTAGGCTCTATAATATTTGTAGTGGGTAAATCCCCTATGGATATTATGGAGCCTATTTTGTTGTAGAAAAAAAGTCCCATAAGATCTATAATGA
>NZ_JBKOTR010000018.1:0-30956 GCF_049738015.1 Streptococcus sp. CL5.50 | reverse complement strand
GTTACCCGATTTAGGTTGTACTTCCGAAATCGAAGTCGTTGGTGCAACAGGTTTCACCAACTCTGGTGTTGATACTTCAGAAGTTTCAGTCTCCTGAGCTGCAACTGAGTTAGCAACAAATGCTGATAATACCACTACAGTACCTAAGGTTACATATTGTTTAATATTTTTTTTCATTTTATTTTTCCTCGTTTAAAACTTTGATAACAAGTTTTTTAACACTTTCATCATTGCAATGAATCTTTGGTTGGTGAAGATCTTCTTCAAAAGTCACCAACATATTCCCTGGAAGCAATTCAACAATTTGATAGTCTTTGCTATCGTAAAAAGCAATATCCTTCTCTTCACTAAAAGGTACACGTGACTGAGCACGAACTGGGGAAGTTACTGCCATTTTTTCAGTATTTTCAACAACAATATGAATATCTAAATATTTCTTATGAGTTTCAAAAATATCTCCTGGAACTCCATCAGCTAGATAGGTCATACAATTTGCAAAAACATTTTCCCCGTCAATATCAATTTTTCCATCAACTAAATCTGTCAAATTTGTATTTTCTAAAAAATCACAGACTTTTGAAAAATGTTTATTGACAGAAGCATATCGTCTAAAATCAGATTGTTCAGAAATAATCATATTATTTTCTCTTTTCTATTAGTGACGAACTTCCCAACTTGAATCCGCTTTAATTTCTGGAATATCATGAATCGTTGTATATTTAGGTGCAGATACTTTATTTCCAGTAAGAACAGATACAATATAACCTGAAACTACTGATACAGAGATTGAAATCAATGAATATGCCCAGTAGCTAACAGCTGTTGGAGGAAGGAAGTATTTAATAAATACCATGACGATGGTTGATACAATCAGCGCTGCATAAGCACCTTGTTTATTTGCTTTTTTAGAAACAAATCCAAGAATAAATACACCACCAAGTAGACCAAGTACAAGTCCCATGAAACTATTGAACCATTCGTATGCAGATTTAATATCTGAGTGAGCCATGACAATGGAAACACCAATTGAGAATAAACCTACTGCTAGAGATACGAATTGTGCAATTTTCGTACGACGATCGTCTGACATATTTTTAGAAATGACATCTTGAATATCCAATGTCCATGAAGTTGCAACAGAGTTCAAACCTGTTGAAATAGTTGATTGAGCTGCGGCATAAATCGCTGCCAAAATCAAACCTGTGATACCTACTGGTAACTGGTATGCTATAAAGTACATAAAGATTTGGTCTTGAGGGATATCGCTAGCTGCACTACCTGCATTTTGTACTTGATAGAATACATACAAACCTGTACCAATCAAGTAAAAGACTGTTGCAGTTGCAAGTGACAAGACACCGTTTGTGAACAACATCTTATTAAGTTTCTTAATATTTTGTGTTGTAGTAAAACGTTGAACCAAATCTTGAGATGAAGCATAGGAAGACAAGATTGTAAAACCTGAACCCATCACAATTAAGAAGATGGAGTTTGAAAGCAAGTTAGGGTCGAAAAGTTTTTCATTTGCAGCAAGGAATTTCCCGTTTACTAATGTTTCTGCTACTGCACCAAAGCCACCTTTAATATTAGCCATCAGTACAAATAAAGCTACAACGACACCACTAATCAGAACCACCCCTTGAATAAAGTCTGTCCATAATACGGATTTTAGACCACCAGTATAAGAATAAACAATTGCAATTGCACCCATCAAAATAATCAAAATATTGATGTCAATTCCTGTCAATACTGCTAATCCAGCTGATGGGAGGTACATAATGATAGACATACGTCCCAATTGATAAATAATAAACAAGAGTGCTGAAATAATACGAAGCGCTTTAGAATTAAAACGTTTATCCAAGTAATCATATGCCGTATCGATGTCTATCCGTGCAAAGATAGGTAAGATAAAACGAATTGTCAGTGGAATAGCTACTACCATCCCTAATTGAGCAAACCATAAAATCCAGCTACCTGCATAAGAGTTACCAGCGAGTCCCAAGAAGGAAATCGGACTGAGCATTGTTGCAAAAATGGATACCGAAGTAACATACCAAGGAACCGAACCATCTCCTTTAAAGAACTCTTTTCCTTTCATCTCTTTTTTAGAGAAATAGATACCTGCAACCAACACCGCAAGTAAATAAACAATCAAGATAATTAAGTCAATTATTGTAAATCCTGTTGTACCCATAACATATCTCCATATTGATTTTATTTATTATAAAAATTCTTTGCGTGCTTGTTGAATAAGTTCTGCTGCTTGTTTTGCAACTTCCAAGTCACCTTCTGCCAATGCTTCTAAAGGTTGACGAACAGAACCTAAATCCAGTTTTTCATTTAGACGCAAAACTTCTTTTGCTACAGCATACATATTTGCCTTACCTGATACCATCTTATAGATAACTTCATTGATAGCATATTGAAGTTTTTTAGCTGAATCTAAATCTCGTTCTTGAATCAAACTTTCCAATTTCAAGAACAAATCTGGCATAACGCCATAAGTACCACCAATACCAGCTTCTGCACCCATCAAGCGACCACCAAGATATTGTTCATCTGGACCATTGAATACAATGTAATCTTCTCCACCTGCAGCTACAAACATTTGAATATCTTGTACAGGCATAGAAGAATTTTTTACTCCAATCACTCGAGGATTTTGACGCATTGTTGCATACAAACTACCAGTCAACGCAACCCCTGCCAATTGTGGAATATTATAAATGATAAAATCTGTATTTGGCGCAGCTTCACTCATTGCATTCCAATATGCTGCGATTGAATATTCTGGCAATTTGAAGTAAATAGGTGGGATAGCTGCAATAGCATCGACTCCAACACTTTCTGAATGTTTTGCCAATTCAATACTATCTTTCGTATTATTACATGCAACATGGTTGATAACTGTTAATTTACCTTTAGCAACTTCCATAACAGCTTCAATAATTTGTTTACGATCTTCTACACTTTGGTAAATACATTCACCTGAAGAACCATTTACATAGATACCTTTTACACCTTTGTCAATGAAATATTGCACCAGAGATTTTACACGCTCTTGGCTAATTTCACCATTTTCATCATAGCAAGCATAAAATGCAGGGATAACGCCTTTGTATTTAGTTAAATCTTTCATCAGATTTCTCCTTTATATTGTTTTTTATTTGATGACATTAATAAATCGCTGAGCAATTTCTTTTGGACGTGTAATCGCTCCACCAATGACAACACTGGTAACACCTAAACTATAAGCTTTTTTTAATTGTTCTGGATAATGAATTTTTCCTTCGGCAATTACCGGAATATTAAAATCAGCCAATTTTTTCATTAGTTCAAAATCAGGCTCATCTGATTGTACACTTGTACTTGTGTACCCTGATAATGTTGTACCAACAAAATCAACGCCTGATTTAAATGCATAGAGACCTTCATCAAAATTACTTACATCCGCCATAAGCAATTGATTAGGATATTTTTCTTTTATTTTTTTGATAAATTCACTGACAACTAAGCCATCATATCTTGGTCTTAAAGTCGCATCAAATGCAATGACTGTTGTTCCGCATTCTACAAGTTCATCTACTTCTTTCATCGTAGCAGTAATATATGGTTCTTGAGGTGGATAATCTCTTTTGATAATTCCAATTATTGGTAAATCTACTACTTTCTGAATTGCTTTAATATCACGTACAGAATTTGCGCGAATGCCCACTGCTCCTGCCTCTAAAGCTGCTTTAGCCATAAAAGGCATCAAGCTAAATTCTTCATTATAAAGGGGTTCACCGGGTAAAGCTTGACAAGAAACAATGACTCCACCATGGACTTGACTTATAAATTTTTCTTTAGTCCAAATTTGGCTCATTTTATTATTCCTCCTTATGGATAATAGTTTGATTGTAATAATATTGTCTCTCTGGACTTTCCAGATAATGAGAGAATAAGCAGTCTGTAATTAAAAGTATTGGAAACTGAGGTGATATGCGATTGCCATACGAGAGATGATTGGTCGAAGCTAATAACAATAGTTCATCAAAGAAACAATCTTCTTCGTCAAATTTTCTTGTAGTCATTAAAACTGTTTTAGCGCCTTTATCCGCAGCTTTTTGAAGACCTTCTAGTACAATATCAGTTTGACCTGAAACGGATGCTCCAATGACAAGGCAATTTTCATTAAGTAATAAGCTATTCCACAAAATCATATCCTCGTCTGATAATACTTCACCAATCACTCCGAGACGCATAAATCTCATCTTCATTTCTTGTAAAGCTAAAACAGAACTTCCTTTACCGTAGAGATATACACGCTCAGCAGTTTCTATCATCTCAGCAATCCGCTCAAGTTGAACTTCATCAAGAACCGTGTAAGTTTTTCTCAACATTTCTTCATAGTCGGATAAAACTTTTTCTGTAGCCTCTGTATATAACGCTAACTTTTCTTTCTCACGAATCATCTCTTGGTATTTGAAAATGAATTGTCTAAAACCTTTAAAACCACATTTTTTCGCAAATCGAGTCAATGTTGCTTTAGATACATTAAGGTATTCGCACAATGCCTCAGATGAATAATCATTCAGAGGTTTCTGTTTTAAGAAGAATATAGCAATATCTTTTTCAGCATATGCCATATTTGGTAAGTTAGCTTCTATCATTGGAATTAGTTCTTTTTGCAATAACATATGAGCTCCTTTACTAAAGTAAACGTTTACATTCTTTATTCTAGCACTTATTTTTTTTTTTTCAATATTTTTCATGATTTAGAAACTAGTTTCCATTTTCTTTCATTTCACAACAGAACAACAAACATAAAAATATAATAATTTTTTATTCTTTTTATCGTAATTATATGTATTGTAAGAACGTTTATCACTAATAATATGTTCATATTAAAATATTTTAGTAATATTTTATTTTGGTTTTATTATTTCTTTTCGGAATTTCTATATAATATTTTATTTCTAAAATAATTGAAAAAATGTTCCTAGTTTCTTTATTTTATATAGGTAATATATTTTATTTCTAAATTAAAAGAGAATCCCATAAAAACTACAGATTTATGAGATAAATCAGGTCACCTATTTTAAAAAAAGCAACAAACTATAAACTAGTAGGTTCCACACCAAATGTAAACCCATACTTCCCCATAAGTCAGATTTATAGCGCACCATCCCTAAAAACATCCCAAGTGAAACATATAAACACCAAGCTAGAATGGTTCCTGGATGATGTGCTAAGGCAAATAAAACACTTGTCAAAGCAACTCGAATATCTAATTTTCTGACCAAGTTCCATAACATTTCTCTATATAGAAATTCTTCAACCATACTCGCATTGATTAAGAACAATAAAAATGAAAACCAAGGAACTTGATGTTGAAGCCCAATTAAGTTTGCTTGATTCGTGCTTCCTTGAGCATGGATTAGGCTAAAACATAGACTTATAATCAGTAGGCTAGCTAATCCAATACCAAGCCATTTTATCCTAGATTTCATACTGACCTTATGCACTTTTTTACGTTGGCCATACATCCATAAAAAAGAAATGAGTGACGAACCATAGAGAATCTCTAGTATAGTTAACTCACTGATACAAAGCAATTTCAGTAAGTATAAGGATACCAATAAGACATTTACTTGTTGGAATATATAAACTGGAATTATTCTTTTCATAGTTACCTCCGAAATAAATCTTCATAATCTAAATCTAATACCTGCACAATCCTTTCTACCCATGGACTTTGAGGCATTCGTTGTTCCATCTTGTAGTGACGAATCTTTTGATACAAACGATTCAATTCACTTGGATAGTGAAACTCTCCCGCAAACATTTTTCTGGTTAACTCAATCCAGCTGATATTTCTTTCAGCCAAAATAATGGACAAGTTCTCCCAAAATCGTTCTGCCATATTGATTCTCCTTTAGTTAGATAAATAATGTGTTTGTGCCATGTAAATCAATTGTTTCGTATCTCTTGGCAATAAAGCTCTAGCCTCCTCCAGATTCAGATTTGGATAAACTCGCTTATTTGAAACCGCAAGAGGAAGTCTGATGGTTAGTTCAGGATTTTTTAATATCATTTCGATGAAATCCGTTAATCTTAGATTGTCACGGTTCTTAAAACGTAATAAATTGGGAGATAAAAACTCAAAACAATCTGAAGAATAGCTCATCATCTCAATTAATTTGTCCTTTGTCATTTCAGAAACTGAATGACAAGATACCTCAATGCCGTATTTTTGAAAGAAGTCTAAAAGAAGTTGATTTCTTTGGCTATTTTTACTTAGATAGAAATCAATCATGGGAGACCTCCCAAAGATTCGGTTCCATTTGATATTCTGAAACGATTAAGGAATCTAATAAATTTGCGAAGTTGATCGGTTTCTTGTCTTCATCATAAGCTTTTACAGTTACTTGAGTTGTAAGTATTCCCTCTTTTCCCTCGGCTCGATAGCCTTGTCCATATAAAACAAAAACAAGATTCTGATTATCATCTACAAAAGCATCAGCTCCGTTCTTTATATCCTGACTTTCAAGGAATTCCATAATGTTTTGAAGATAGGATTCATAAAATAGTGGGTAATTATGTTTTTTATGGTAATAATCTAAAAATGTCACCTCAAACTCACATGGATAATTGGGCATCAAAAATATTTGTTCATCCAATTGCATCATTTCTGCATCATGTAATTCTGTTTCTAATTCATCACAATATAGTATTGACTCTTTATTTAATGCTTTCATCTTTTTCCTCTATTTCTTTTAATTTTTTTGCGATTGCGGCAATCACAGGAACGGTTACACTATTACCAGCTTGTTTATAGAGCTGACTATTACTAGAGACTTTTCTAGCAGCTTCAAAAGCCCAATCAGGAAACCCCTGCAAGCGAAAACACTCTTTAGGAGTGATTCGTCGTATCCTCAGACGGTAAAATTGTCCATTTATTAAAATACCAGCAACATGGTAAACTTGCTTATCTTCTCCTTCATAGCTAGCCACTACTACTCCCATTTGACCACTAGTTGTTAACGTATTAGCTATACCTTTGCCAACTCTACCACGACGATACTGAGAACTTGGTCTTTCCAAATTGATTGAATCTCCTATTTCTGCTTGAGCATATCCTTTTTTCGTTGCCTCTCGGACTTTTAGAAATTGGATTGGTTCTGGAATCAGTATTTTGGGGATTTTATCTCCACCTTGCATCGTAGTCAGTGTTGGAGATAGCCCCTCACTTCCATAGACGCGACCAGTTTCCTTAAAGCTAGTTGGTAAATCTCCAACAACGACAATACCATGGCGATCCTGAGTATTTAAAGTAAACATTGGCTCTTGATTATCCTTGAAACGTCTACCATTTTGTCTTTTTTCTAATCTGTCTGGTGTCATACAAGGAATCGCAACTTTAAATCCTTCTCCTTTTCCACGAATTAAGGTTGGCGCAAGACCTTCTGAATAATAGACTTTACCACTCATTCCACTTCTTGATGGATTTAAATTTCCGAGTGCTTTTAAAGTCTCAGGGTTAGTTGCTTGACCTTCTCGTCTGAAAGGAAATAGGAGTCTGGTACCTTTCTTTCTAGAATGTCCGATAATAAACACCCTCTCTCTGTTTTGGGGAACGCCAAAATCCTTACTGTTAAGCACCTGCCACTCAACATCAAACCCCAACTCATCAAGTGTGGTAAGAATTGTGGTGAACGTCCGTCCCTTATCGTGATTGAGTAGGCCTTTAACATTTTCAAGAAAAAGAAAACGTGGTTGGATTTGTTTGGTCGCTCGAGCAATTTCAAAGAACAAAGTTCCTCTAGTATCTTCAAATCCCAATCGTCTTCCTGCGATTGAAAATGCTTGACAAGGGAATCCCCCACAGATGACATCGACTTTCCCTCTAAGTTTTTTAAATTCGTCATCTGAAACATCTCGTATGTCATGAAATTCTATTTCTCCTTCCGTTTGAAAAATGGACTTATAAGATTTCCTAGCAAATTTATCAATCTCACAAAATCCAATACACTCGTGTCCGACACTTTCCATTCCGAGTCGAAAACCACCGATACCTGAAAATAAATCAATAAATCTCATTTCTTTATCACCCCTTTCTGATCGACTATCAATGTCCAAATAGTCACACCACTTGAAATGACAATGAGCATAACTAATACCCACTCGATTGGCGACATTTTAACCACCTCCTTTTCTAACACGGTTATTCCAAACAGAATACAAGCCGTTAAACACAAATTCAGCCAAAACTTCCGCTCGTCTAACAAAGCGAACATTGTCAAGAGCATACTGATAGATTCTTTCAAAATCAGTCATAGCTATATCACTGGCTGTTTCAGAAAAACCTTCTCGTCTAAATTGATCTTGTACCAATCCCCAAATATAATCTCGATCATATTTTGTGACCTTTTCTACTTTTCTTCTCAAGATAGGTTGAGTATTCCTTTCTTCCTCATCCTCAATAAATAAAGAATCAGTCTCACTATATTTAGTCTCAATAACTTCAGTCTCACTAGGGGCTGAATGTGAGACGGGGGCCGTTTCATTTTCAACCTGCCCTAGTCTTTTTTTAACACTAGGCCTGTTTGAATTACCTACTGGGGTAGAAGACAACTCCCCTAAATAAATCTTATTAGCTAGTCTTCCTTTCTCACTTGAAGACTGTTGAACTTCATCAATTAAGTCATATTCTTTAAGATTTTTTTTGATTGATAGTAGTTTTGACTTCGAACAACCTAACAGCCTCATCAGTTTAGAATTAGAAAATACTAAATAAACCGCCCCTTCTTCATCTATCCAACCACGACTAAGAGATAATTCTAAACGATCTTTTAAAATAGAATAAGCCACCTTTACTTCTAATTTCATATCCATATATTTCTCATCCTCAAAAAGAATTTTAGGTAATTTATAATACCGTTCTGAAGTTTGGTATTGATTTGCGGTAATTCGTTTCATAGCGCTCCTCCAAGTTCTTTGAGTATTAAATCTCCACTTGATTCCAATCGAACCAAGCCACTTTTTTCCAATTCAGCCATAAGAGAGATGGCTTCAACAATATCAATTCCCATTTCACGTACTAAAAATGAAATGACAATATAGCGTGATGATTGTAATTCTTTTGTCATTTTCCCTCCTGAAAATAAAAAAAGGAGAACAATATACAATTGTTCTCTCTTTAGATAAATATTTATTGTTGTATTCATTTTTCCGATGCGCAAACGACATCTACAAATACATATACATCTATGTGCCTTTTTAGGACTTTTTTGACGTCAAAATTGCCTTTATCTACAAAGACAAAATGCTTGTAAAATAGCTTAAAATCAAGGATTTTCACCCTTTTTTTCGTTGTAGCAACACTACACACTCCACGTGATGCGTTTGAGGAAAAAGATCAACCGGCTGTACTTTATTCAACTCGTATCCCAATTCTCGGTAGAGTTTGATATCACGCGCCATGGTTGCGACATTACAAGAGATATAGGCGATGCGGTCAGCTCCTGTTTGGGTACTAGCTTTGATAAAGCTCTCGGTGAGTCCTTTTCTTGGTGGGTCCACTAGGATAAGACTTGGTTGAATTCCTTCCTTGAGCCAATTCTTCATGGCATTTTCGGCTGTATCACAGACATAGTGGGCGTTTGAAATATGGTTCAGTTGGGCATTTTTCTTGCTATTCTCAACCGCTTCTGGAATTACCTCAACACCATAGACTTCCTTGACATGTTTCGCAACAGAAAGACCAATCGTTCCGATACCAGAATAGGCATCAATGACCACATCATCTTCTTTTAATTCAGCAAAGTCAATGGCTGTCTGATAGAGTTTCTCAGCCATTTCAGTATTGACTTGGTAAAAAGCGGGACCAGCGATTTGGTAGTCATTTCCCAACATTTGGTCGGTAATATAGTCTTGACCATAAAGCGTACGCCATTCCTTACCAAAAATAGCATTAGTGTTCTGGTCATTAATATTTTGCATAACAGACACAATCTCTGGGAACTGCTTGATTAGTTGTTCAATCAATTGCTCCACTCGGAAAATCTTCGGACGAGTTGTCACCAAAATGACCATGATTTGTCCTGAGTAGTGACCTCTACGTACCACAAGATTACGAATCAAGCCAGATTGTTCCTTTTCATCATAAGGTTTTAAATCATAACGACGGAGCAAGTCGCGTAGGGCTACTACTACCTCGTCAATCACAGGATCTTGGATGAAGAAATCTTCCAGTGGCATGAGGTCGTGGGAATTCTTACGGAAAAATCCTGTTTCCAAGATACCATTCACTCTACGGACAGGGACCTGTGCTTTGTTACGGTACTTAACTGGATTTTCCATACCTAAAGTTTCAGTAACCTCTATATCAGCAATCCCAGCAATCTTGTAAAGACTGTCTTTGACTTGCTTGGTTTTAAACTTAAGCTGTTCTGGATAGGCAAGATGACCTAAATCCGCGATTCCTGAACGCAGGTAAGCCAAATCTAGATCTTGATTACGGTGTGGTGATTGGACAAGGTATTCTTCTACTTTTCCAAAACCAATCTTTTTATTGACCTTGAGAACTCGCATGAGAATTTTTTCACTCGGTAAAGCATTCTCAACAAAAAATACCAAACCATCCACCTTGGCAACACCGGCTCCTTCGTGGGTCAAGTCAACAATTTCAACTTCTACAATATCATTTTTCTTTAACATTCTCTTCTCTTTCTATTGGCCGACAAAAAAGACGGCAACGTTACGGTTACCATCTATTATACCATGAAATTTCTTAAGAACCAAAACTCTTGAAGAAGTTGACAATGGCTTGCCAGAGGGAGCTTAGGAAATTACCGCCGTCCTCTAGCGCCTTATCAGCATCAAAGTTAAGGTTGATATTTTTAAAACTGTCGCCAGCTTGTGAAACAATGCTTTGTTTAAGGTCATTTAGAGTTTTAGTGAAGTCTGTATTGCTGAGGATATCACTCTTTGAGAGATTCAAAGCAAAATTGATGATGATATTGATCTGGTTTCCTGTTATAACCTGATCAAGTTTGTAATTTTTTAAGGTATCTTCAACAATTTTACGGACATCTTCCTCTGTCAGATTTCCCTTGCTTTCTTTAGCTTTGGCGAGTCCTGACTTGATATCGGCTAGGGCAACGTTTAATTTATTAGCATCATAGCCTGATTTGTCCTTATTTTCAGCATTGATATCTGACAAAGCCTTTAGCTCTTCTTGAGCCAAATCTTTATTGGCTTGTGGCACCTTGGCTCCATTAGCTTCTAGCGAATAATAAATTCCTGCTAAGGCACTCTCACCTGTAACTGGAATAGGTGCTGCAACAGTGATTTTTGCATGTTCCACTCCCAGCGTTACTGCTGCATTTCGGTACATATCCTGAGTCACCTTAGTGATGTTTTCTGGTGTTTCAATCTTGACCTCAAGTGGCGACTTGTCACCTAGTTTTTGAATCTTGGCTGATGAATACAATTGTAAACTAGAGTCATTGGCAACATTCATAATCTTAGAATAGACATCAGGTGTCATGGTCTTGAGTTCTTTGGTGTCTGTTGAGGCATTGTAGCCTAGTTTTTTTAGAGTTTGATTTTTTTGATCTTCAGACAATGATGAACCTAGGACATATTCAGGTTGAACATAGGTTTCATCGATGACTTTTTGAACATCTGTTGCTGCATGGACACTATTCATAGCTGTTACTGCCCACAAGACCGCAGCACTGGTCAGAAAGAGTTTCTTTCTCATAGGGAATTCCCTCCTTTACCTTTCTAGAGTAATATATCTATCTTAAAGAAAACTTATAACAAAAACACCTGGACTAGCCAGATGTCGAAAAGAGAGTAAAACATTTGATGATGTAAAGGTTGAGTTGCACCTGTCTAGAATAATAATAGTTTCCTCCATTTACATAGAGTTCGGCTCCATGAAAAATGGAAATGGGATGAATATAACTATAAATCTTTCCAGTGGTGTTACCAAGCAAGGGAGCAACAGTATCACGAGAGTACTGTTTGGCCAGTGCTAGGGTGTTTTCCTTACCATTTTGGGCGATAAAATCGATATAGGCAGGTCCAAAATTATAGGCTTGAACAGCCGTCCAGACATCTACCCCCTTCTTCTGGGCCAGATAGAGATTATCTGTCAGAGTTTGAACGCCTTGCCGAATGCTAGAGGCATTATCATTGATGGTATTGGTTGAACCACTTGCAGACTCACTAGACTGCATGACATCGCCTTCTTTTCCTTTTGTTTCAGTATAAATCATAGCGAGCACAAGCTCTTCGTTTGCTGGGGTGTCTTTTTCACTCAAGATTTCTCGCACCATGGGTTGATAGGTCATGACTTGCTTGACATCTTGGTGAACGCGGTAAGCTTTATAGCCAGCAAAAAGGAAGACTGCTAGTACAAGCACTCTTCGAATTCGTTTAAACATTATTTACTTTGGATATCCTCGATATTTTTGATTAAGATAGAGTAGGTTCCATTGTCGTTTTGGATAAACTCAACAGACTCGGCGTCTTGATAGACGTTATTGGGAACGATGAGCTCAATTCCATTTGACAAGGAGAGTTTTTGGTTTTCAAATTTTTTAAGCTGACGACTGGCATCAATTTCATCAAATTGAACTGGTTCTGGTACGGCTTCTTTGACTTGGTCAATAAAGCTCAAACGAGCCGTCAGATTATTGTCAAAAAGGTCGTTGGCCAATTTTTCAGGCGACAATTCATTGCTTTCTTCTAGGTTGTTGAAAATCGCTGATTTGACCTTAGATTGAAATTGAAAATCATCTGTGTTAAAAGTCTCAGCAATTCGCTGTGCCGTTTTTTCCAGTTCCTTGATAGATTTCTTGGGAGAAATCTTAGGGGAAACGGCAAGAAGTTTGTCTGAAAAATAGTTCAAGAAAGTCCCATTGTACTTGATGCGTTTTTCAATGAGATGGTACTTGCGACTCTGAAGATTGACCACCAAGGCCTCATCAGCACCCGTTCCAAATCCAGGCAGGTTATTCTGAGTCAGCTTGATTGGATTATCAACCTCTCCTCCGAGGTGGGTCAGGGTCTCACGCAGGGCAATTCGCAAGAAAGCGAAATGTTCCACGCCTTCTTTAGAAAATTGCACAAAAATCAAGTCATTGGTCTTGAGATTTTCAGAAATACTGAACTCTTCTTTCCAGAGATTAGCCAGTGTGACTGATGTCTCCAACAAATCGTCAGTGATGTGATTGAAGAAGGGATTTTCTTCTTCGAAAATCCCAGTCTTGGCTTCATCTGAATACACACGTTCAATTTTTTTACGCAAGTATTCTTCGATTTTTGGAGTAATATTGAGAAACTTATCCGCTAGGAACAGCTCGGTATCATCCGGGCTGAACTGATGGATAATGGCTTTCTTAATATAAATGTCCATAAAAGTTTTAGTCCTCGTATAATGGGAAGGCATCTGTCAATCCTTTGACTGCACTTCTCACTTCTTCTAAGACAGCCTCATTTTCTGCATTCTTAAGGGCTTTAATGATGAGTTCAGCCACTTTGCGACTTTCTTCTTCACCAAATCCACGTGCAGTAATGGCTGCAGATCCGATACGAATTCCACTTGTCTTAAATGGTGACAAGGTTTCGTAAGGGATTGAGTTTTTATTTAGGGTAATATTGACTTCATCCAGCAAGTTTTGAGCAACTTTTCCGTTTTCTACAACTTTAGTCACATCAACTAGGAAGAGGTGGTTTTCAGTCCCACCAGAAATGATACGGAAATCAGGATCTTGCAAGAAGACTTCTACCATAGCCTTGCTGTTTTTGATAACATTGGCAGCATATTCCTTGAAGGCTGGATCCAAAACTTCTTTGAAGGAAACTGCCTTAGCAGCAACAACATGCTCCAAAGGACCGCCCTGAATACCTGGGAAAATAGCTGAATTGATTTTCTTAGCAAGTTCTTCGTCATTGGTCAAAATCAAACCACCACGAGGTCCACGAAGGGTTTTGTGAGTCGTTGTTGTCGTGATGTGAGCGTATGGTACTGGACTTGGGTGAAGACCAGCAGCAACCAAACCAGCGATATGAGCCATATCTACCATGAGCTTAGCCCCAACGGCGTCCGCAATTTCACGGAATTTTGAAAAGTCGATAATTTGAGAATAGGCTGAAGCACCTGCTACGATCAATTTTGGTTTTACTTCTTGGGCTTGTTTCAAGATAGCATCAAAATCCAAGAGTTCCGTTTCAGGATCTACACTATAAGAAACAAAGTTGTAGGTTTGACCTGAGAAGCTAACTGGAGCTCCGTGGGTCAAGTGTCCACCTGCTGCCAAATCCATCCCCATAACGGTATCACCTGGCTCAATTAAGGCCATGTAAGCCGCACAGTTGGCTTGGCTTCCTGAGTGTGGTTGGACATTAGCAAATTTAGCGCCGAAAATTTCTTTTGCACGTTCAATAGCTAGACTTTCTACCACGTCTACCACATCCGTTCCACCATAGTAACGACGGCCTGGGTAGCCTTCGGCGTATTTATTCGTCAAGATAGACCCTTGAGCTGCCATAACAGCCTTGGAAACTACGTTTTCCGAAGCAATCAACTCAATGTTGTTTTGTTGTCGTTCTTCTTCTTTGGCAATAGCATTCCAGAGATCAGCATCATATGCTTTAAAATCATCTTTATCAAAAATCATAGGTCTTCTCCTTTATAGTGTGACTGGTCCATTAGTTTAATTTTTTATTAGAAAATTAAACTAAAAGATGCGAATAAACCGTTTCTGCACTTTATCACAAGTATATCCAACTTTTTCATAAAATGCATGAGCTCCCAGACGATGATCGGCAGAGTTTAAGCGGATAAACCCGTAACCACGTCTTTTTGCTTCTTGCTCCAACCCTTGCAGTAAGCCTTTACCGATACCTTGCCCTTGTGCTTGAGGTGAAACTGCTAAAGCTAAGATATTAAATCCTGCTTTAGAATAAAGTGATTCATAGACCTCAGCGTGGACATATCCAAGTAAGACATGACTAGCTGCATCCTCATAGCCAAGTAGGAAATGATGTGAATCCTGAGATAATCTAGCTAGTTGACTAGACGTGTCCTCTGGACTAAAAGAATAGCCCAAAGCCTCTTGGTTAATTTCACAAATGACTTTCACATCAGTTTCTCTTAAATCTCTTAGCATCTCATTCCTCCTCAAAAGAAATCTCTGGCAACCGAGCAAGAATATCTTCTCGCTTAATCGCTCCTTGGCGTAAGATTTTCACCTTGTCTCCAGACAAATCCAAAATAGTTGAATCCTGTCCAGTTAGAAAAGCATCGTCTTCTAGACCCAGAACCTCTTGGTCAAAATCCTTCAGAATTTGTTCAAAGGTTATTCCACTTGCCTGACCTGAAATATTGGCAGACGGCCCAATCAAGGGCCCCGTCTCTCGAATCAAATCAAGGGTAATGGGATGACTAGGCATTCGAAATCCAACAGTTGCAAGACCAGAATTGACCCAATAGGGAACTCGGTCATTGGCTTCAAGGATAATGGTCAAGGGACCTGGTAAAAAGGTCTCGACAAGTTTTTGAAGATAAGTTGGCTGATTCTTTGAAAAGTGCAAGATATCCTCTAAAGAGGCAATATTGAGATTGAGTGCCTTGTCTCTGGGACGACGTTTAATCTGGTATACATGATTAACTGCTTTTTCGTCTAGAGCCTTGGCAAAAAGACCGTAAACTGTCTCTGTAGGTAGAACGACAGCTCCACCATTTTCCAACTCTTGTCTAATCCTGTCCATCATCAACCACGACCATCCTATCTTGACCAAATTGATCCTTGAGTGTTCGAACTCTTTTTTCAGGAAGATGTTTCCTAAAAAGTTCGGGAACACTTTGACCTTGCTTGTATCCAATTTCAAGGTAAATCTTACCACCATCTTTGAGATAGTCTTTTGCATCTTCCGCAATTCTACGGTAAATAGCTAGGCCATCCTCATCTGCAAAGAGAGCTAGATGAGGTTCCGAATGCAAAACATTCAAGCCGACCTCTGACACATCTTCACGAGAGATATAGGGTGGATTGGAAACAATTATATCATATTTTTCAGAAATTTCTGTAAAACAGTCAGATTTTTTTAAAAATATTTGAAGATTTTGTTTTTTAGCATTTTCGTTAGCTACATCTAAAGCATCTTGGGAAATATCTGCTGCTGTCACTGACCAATCTGGACTATTTTTTGCTAGAGCGAGAGCAATAGCTCCACTACCTGTTCCAATATCCAGAACAGAAAGATTCGTCTCAGGATTTTCAGCCAGAATAAGCTTCACCAACTCCTCTGTTTCTGGACGAGGGATCAATACTCGCTCATCAACTTTTAACTGCATTCCATAAAAATCTGCCTGTCCAATGATGTACTGTGCCGGTTTATGAGCTGCTAACTGTTGGAAAATTCCTTTTACAAATACTTCTTCCTCTTCCGTCACTTCCTGCTGGAGGACAAAAACAAAGTCCGTAAAAGATAGATTTTTCAGACTACGATAGACAAAAGAGAGGCTTTCAGCTTCCTCTCCTTGTCTTATCAACTCTTCTTCAAAATCTGAAAATAATGGAGCTAATTTCATTATTTATTTAATTCTTCTAATTTTTGCGTTTGGTCATAGAGCACCAAGGCATCCACAACTTCATCCAATTTACCAGACAAAATCGTATCTAGTTTTTGGAGGGTTAAGCCGATACGGTGGTCTGTGACACGGTTTTGTGGGAAATTATAAGTACGGATTCGTTCTGAACGGTCACCAGTACCAATCGTTGACTTACGCTCAGCGTCTTGTTCGTCTTGTGCAATCTGAGCAAAGTGGTCAGCAACACGCGCACGAATAATCTTCATGGCCTTCTCACGGTTCTTCTGCTGGGTGCGTTCTTCCTGCATCTCAACCTTGATATTGGTTGGCAAGTGAACGATACGAACGGCAGTCGCAACCTTATTGACGTTCTGTCCACCAGCACCAGATGCGTGGTAGATATCAACACGAAGGTCTTTTGGATCAATATCATATTCTACTTCTTCGACTTCTGGCATAACCAAAACTGTCGCTGTAGAGGTGTGGACACGGCCTTGGCTTTCCGTCACAGGGACACGTTGTACACGATGAGCACCTGACTCATACTTGAGTTTAGAGTAAACAGACTGACCTGAAACCATGGCAACCACTTCTTTGAAACCACCGACACCATTCATAGAGGCTTCCATAACTTCAAAGCGCCAGCCTTGTGCTTCCGCATACTTTTGGTACATGGTTAGCAAATCTCCAGCGAAAAGTGCTGCCTCATCTCCACCCGCTGCTCCACGGATTTCAAGGATGATATTCTTATCATCGTTTGGATCTTTAGGAAGGAGCAAGATTTTCAGTTTTTCTTCGTATTCTTCTTTTTCAGCCTTGGCATCTTTGAGCTCTTGCTTGGCCATTTCTTCCAGGTCCGCATCTCCGCCTGATTCCTTAATCATTTCTTCAGCATCGACGATGTTTTGAAGGACTTGCTTATACTCACGGTAGGCTGTTACCGTATCACGAGATGAAGCTTCCTCTTTTGAAAGCTCCATGAAACGCTTGGTGTCAGAGACCACATCTGGGTCACTGAGCAACTCTCCTAATTCTTCATAACGGTCTTCTACAGCTTGTAGTTGATCATAGATGTTCATTTTTCTTCATTCTCCTTATTGATTTCAGGGGCAAAATAATGTTTACGGCAAACCGAGATATAGGTTTCATTACCACCAATCTGGATCTGTTCTCCATCGTAAACAGGCAGTCCATCCTGTGTTCGCAAAACCATAGTCGCCTTTTTCTTACAATACTGGCAAATGGTCTTGATTTCGTCAATCTTGTCTGCTAAGAGCAAGAGATACTTGGAACCTTCGAACAACTCATTTCGAAAATCATTTTTCAAACCAAAAGCCATGACGGGTATGTCTAACTCATCCACAACACGAGCTAGGTCGTAAACATGGTGACGCTTGAGAAACTGGGCTTCATCAACCAACACACAGTAAGGTTTTTCTGATAGGTCTCGGATATAGCCGAAGATATCAGTTGTTTCCTCAATCGCAATGGCAGGGCGTTTCATGCCAATACGACTCGACACATAGCCAACACCGTCACGCGTATCCAGAGCCGAGGTCATAATCACAACACCTTTTCCTTGCTCCTCATAGTTATAGGCCACCTTGAGAATCTCAATCGTTTTACCAGAGTTCATGGTCCCATAACGATAATACAACTGTGCCATGTTTCTTGCTTCACGTCCATTTCTAAATTTTTGCTACATTCTAGTATATCATAATTTTCTTAAGCTTTAAACGGCAAAATGTGGTAAAATAGAAGAAATCCAAAACTAGTGGAGGAAGCTATTATGCCATTTGTACGCATCGATTTATTTGAAGGACGCACGCTCGAGCAAAAGAAAGCTCTTGCTAAGGAAGTGACGGAAGCTGTTGTCCGTAACACTGGAGCACCTCAATCTGCTGTCCATGTCATCATCAACGACATGCCAGAAGGAACTTACTTCCCTCAAGGTGAAATGCGCACCAAATAATCTAGCTTAAGCAGAATTGCTTAGGCTTTTTCAATCTCCAAGTAGCATCCATTGAAGAAATAGTTCAAATTTGTTACAATTTGAAAGGATACTTGGAAAAATTTCCAAGAAAAGAGCTATTTATTAAAGGAAACATTATGATTACACGTGAATTTGATACCATCGCTGCTATCTCTACTCCACTAGGTGAAGGGGCTATTGGTATTGTCCGCCTGAGCGGAACAGAAAGTTTTGCTATTGCGCAAAAGATTTTTAAAGGAAAAGACTTGAACAAGGTTGCCAGCCACACTCTCAACTACGGTCACATTATTGATCCTCTGACTGGTAAAGTCATGGACGAAGTCATGATTGGGGCTATGAAATCTCCAAAAACCTTCACTCGTGAAGATATTATCGAGATTAACACCCATGGTGGGATTGCAGTCACTAATGAAATATTACAACTAGCGATTCGTGAAGGAGCTCGATTGGCTGAACCTGGTGAATTTACTAAACGTGCCTTCCTAAACGGTCGCGTAGATTTGACGCAGGCTGAGGCCGTTATGGACATCATCCGTGCTAAGACAGACAAGGCTATGAACATTGCAGTTAAACAATTAGACGGTTCCCTTTCTGAGCTGATTAATAATACCCGTCAAGAAATCCTCAATACTCTTGCCCAAGTCGAGGTTAATATTGATTATCCTGAGTATGACGATGTTGAGGAAGCCACTACTGCCGTTGTCCGTGATAAGACTATGGAGTTTGAACAATTGCTAACTAAGCTTCTTAGAACAGCCCGTCGTGGTAAAATCCTTCGTGAAGGAATTTCAACAGCTATCATCGGACGTCCCAACGTTGGGAAATCAAGCCTTCTCAACAACCTCTTGCGTGAGGACAAGGCAATCGTAACCGATATTGCTGGTACTACTCGAGATGTCATCGAAGAATACGTCAACATCAACGGTGTTCCTCTAAAATTGATTGACACAGCTGGTATTCGTGAAACGGATGATATCGTTGAACAAATCGGTGTTGAGCGTTCGAAAAAAGCTCTTAAGGAAGCTGACTTGGTTCTGCTAGTACTAAACGCTAGCGAGCCCTTAACTGCCCAAGACCGACAACTTCTTGAGATTAGCCAAGATACAAACCGTATTATTCTTCTTAATAAAACCGACCTGCCTGAAGCGATTGAAACTTCGGAACTACCTGAAGACGTTATTCGTATTTCAGTCCTTAAAAACCAAAATATTGATAAGATTGAAGAACGTATTAACAACCTCTTCTTTGAAAATGCTGGTTTGGTTGAGCAAGACGCAACTTACTTGTCAAATGCCCGTCATATTTCCTTGATTGAGAAGGCTGTTGAAAGCCTACAGGCTGTTAATGAAGGGCTGGAACTAGGTATGCCAGTTGACTTGCTTCAAGTTGACTTGACTCGTACTTGGGAAATCCTCGGAGAAATCACTGGGGATGCTGCTCCTGATGAACTCATCACTCAACTTTTTAGCCAATTCTGTTTAGGAAAATAAGAAATCCATGATCGTTCATTCGGTCATGGATTTTCTAATCATTCTTAGTAATCTGGTCTTAGGACACCTGTTACAGTTGCCTTAGTTGCTTCGTAGTCGCCATCAACGACGACTTTGATAATGCGTTTGGCATCTTCTTCTGGTGCTGGAACTAGAGGTAAGCGTGTTGGGCCAGCTTCAAATCCCATATAGTTAAGAACAGCTTTAACTGGAGCAGGACTTGGATATGAGAAGAGGGCATTAACCTTAGGAATGAACTTGCGCTGAATAGCTGCTGCTGTCTTCATATCACTTTCTGCAATGGCAGTAAACATCTCGTGCATTTCATCCCCATTTGTATGGGATGCAACAGAAATAACCCCGTCAGCACCAAGGTTCATGGCATGGAAAGCATCTCCATCCTCACCTGTATAAATCAAGAATTCTTCAGGCTTGTGTTCAATCAAGTAAGCCATATTAGCCAAGCTAGTACATTCTTTGACACCAATAATATTTGGATGGTTAGCCAAACGAAGCATAGTTTCTGGAGTCAATTCAACAACTACACGCCCTGGAATGTTATAGATAATAATTGGTAGGTCAGAAGCATCTGCAATAGCTTTAAAGTGCTGATACATTCCTTCTTGAGAAGGTTTGTTGTAGTAAGGTACAATAGCAAGCCCAGCAGCAAAACCGCCAAATTCCGCGACTTCTTTGACAAACTCAATAGAGTCACGCGTATCATTGGTACCCACACCCGCAATCAAAGGCACACGTCCATTGACAATCTTTTGTACAGCCGCAAACAGTTCCAACTCTTCATCGTGGGTCAAGGTTGGACTCTCAGCAGTGGTCCCTGCAAGGAGAATTCCGTCTGTATGATGCGCCAACAAATGCTCAATCAAGGCTGGAATGGCATCAAAATTGATGGAACCATCCTCATGGAAGGGGGTAATAAAGGCTGTGATGATTTTACACTCTTTTAAATCTTTATAAGACATGAGAAACACCTCTCTATTTCAAAGAAGGAGTTCATCTGAACTCCTAAACGATATGACTATTTTAATTCAAATTTCAATTCGGCCGTTGGACGAACCAAGCCACGTTCATGAAGAGTTTCTGCAATCTGAACTGAGTTCCAAGCAGCACCTTTGAGCAGGTTATCTGAAACAACCCACATGTGAATTCCTTTTTCTGCATCCAAGTCTTTACGGATACGACCAACAAAGGTATCACGTGAACCCACTGCATTAATGGCTTGAGGATAGATTTGATGAGCCACATCATCTTCAAGGACAGCGCCTGGGAAGGCTGCGATAGCTGCTTTTACTTCTTCGATTGGAGCCACTTCTTTTGTTTCGATGTAAACAGACTCAGAGTGAGCTGACAAGACTGGAATACGCACACACGTTGCAGATACTGCAATGCTATCATCTTCCATAATTTTCTTAGTTTCCTTAGTCATCTTCATCTCTTCGTAAGTGTAATCATTGTCAGTGAAGACATCGATTTGTGGAAGAGCATTGAAGGCGATAGGATAATGTTTCTTGTCTCCACCTGAAGGCAAGATTTCGGCATGTAAATCACGTGGTTTCACTCCATCATTCAAGACTTCACGAAGTTCACGTTGTGTCTCAAGAATTGCTCCCATACCAGCACCTGAAACTGCTTGGTAAGTTGAAACAATGATACGGTCCAAGCCCCATTTTTGGCGAACTGGCTCAAGAGCCACCATCATTTGGATTGTTGAACAGTTAGGGCAAGCAATAATCCCGTTGTGGGCATCAAGTGCGTGAGCATTGACCTCTGGAACAACCAAAGGAACATCTGGATTTTGACGGAAGTAAGATGTATTATCTACTACTACCGCTCCAGCTTTAACTGCGTATGGTGCATATTTAGCTGATGTAGAACCACCTGCTGAAAAGAGAGCAATATCAACTCCTTCAAAAGCTGTTTCAGTCGTTTCTTCAATCGTAATATCTTGATCTTTAAATTTCAAAGTCTTGCCTGCTGAACGTGCAGAAGCAAGTAAACGAATTTTATCAATTGGAAGTGTTGATTCTTCCAACATTTTTATCATCTGAGCTCCGACAGCACCTGTCGCGCCGACTACAGCAACTGTATATCCCATAAATAACCTCTTTCGGAATTTTCTAAAAATTTCTATAATAGATGTATTATACTACTTTTTCCATGAATTGCAAAGCTTTTTCATCAATTTTGGAAAATAAAAATCCCCAGTCTTTAGACCAGGGACTAAGAGGCATCTTCATGTGATGAGCAGGTTCACACAACTCATCAAGGTCCGCTCCTGCGTTATGACCTCCTTATGCTCAATAGTAGCCCGAAGACTACCTATCGACTCATCGCATCTACTATTCTACTAAAGAGAATCACTTTTGTCAACAGACGAAACTCTTTGATTTTATTTACACATGTGCATAAGAAACATCTTTGAAAAATTTGGGGCAGACATAACAAAAACCCTTGTTAATCAAGGGCTTTTCTGTTTATTTCATGCTAATTGCCGGGATTGAACCGGCGACCTCATCCTTACCATGGATGCGCTCTACCAACTGAGCTAAATCAGCTTACTTAAAAAGTATACTATAGTTAGAAAAACTTGTCAAGTTTCCTTAGATATTTTCCATAAGAAAAAGCCAGGTAAGAGCTACCTAGCTTGTCCAGTTCTATTTGCTTAAATCAATTCGACGACCAATTTTACCAATGATAATCGCTCCAATAATTAATGAGGCAAATTCACCGATTCCTGTTGTGAACCAAGTAAGGAAAAATGGTAATTGCGCTACGATATTCAACTCGGCAGCGATAGTAAACATAGAAATTGAAAAGAGGATTGAGAAGAAGAAATGATCTTTTCGAATCAATCCGTTAAAGAGATAATCCTTGCTGTATTTTGCAAAAAGCCAAACACCTAGACTGAGGAATACCAAGGTTGATCCACCACCAACAAAGACATCTAGCAGTCCGAAGCTAAAGAAATTAGCAATCATACAACCGATGGTAACTCCGATGATGTACTTAGGATTGTAAAAAGCCATAAAATTCATCATTTCTGAAATACGGAACTGATAAGCACCATAGCTAATGGCATTTAGAGGTGGTGTGACAGTCAAAACAACATAGATAGCAGCAACGATTGCAATATCTGCTACATCACGAATAGTTAATTTTTTCATCTTTTCTCCTTTGGCGGTTGTCCGCGTGTAATATGCTTGGTGAAAGAAGCTAAGCACCAAGGGTTGATTTATTCAACCTTACTAGTATAGCACAATAGCCTGCTTTATGCTATACTAAAAGCATGAAAAAAACAATCACTTATATTTTTAATAACGAACTTTTATCCTATCTCCTTTTTGGAATAGCAACTACTCTTGTCTCTATTCTATCCCGATTAGTCATTTATCAATTAACCCATAAAGAACTTCTCGCTACTGCTCTAGCAAATATTATCGGTATTCTGTTTGCATTTATTACAAATGATACAATTGTATTCAAGCAAGCTAGGCAGAATTGGCCAAGCCGTTTAGTGAAATTTACTCTAGCACGTCTTTTCACTTTTGGTCTTGACCTTGTCTTAACTTTTGTTTTTGTTACACGCTTTCCAGAAATCATTGGACAGTTCGTTAACAATAATCTGGATTTAGTTAATGGAATTGAGACTTTATTAGCTCAAATAAGTATTATTATGTTAAATTATTTTTTTAGTAAATTGTATATTTTTAAGAAAACAAGGTAAATTCCAAGCATTAATGTTGCAATTTATTTGTAATTGAGTTATGATAAATTTGAAATTATGGAAAGGAAATTATGAAAATGTTAAAAGATCTTAAAGCATTTTTGCTTCGTGGTAATGTTGTTGACCTTGCTGTCGGTGTGATCATTGCCTCTGCTTTTGGTGCAATCGTTACATCACTTGTTAACGATATCATCACTCCACTTATTTTGAATCCAGCATTGGAAGCTGCGAAAGTACAAAATATCGCTGAGCTTGCTTGGAATGGTGTTACATATGGTAAATTCTTGAGTGCTGTTATCAACTTCCTAGTTATCGGTACTGTTCTCTTCTTCCTTATCAAAGGTATTGAAAAAGCTCAAAGCCTTACTAAGAAAGAAGAAGCTGCTGAGGAAGCTCCAGCTGGTCCAACTGAGTTGGAAGTACTTCAAGAAATCAAAGCTCTCCTTGAGAAAAAATAATCGATTAAAAGGATCTAGCACAAAGCTAAATCCTTTTTTCATTACTCTTTCGGTAACTTGCCTGCTTTCTCAAGCATTTTCTTAATGAGATAAGGCATCTTAACATTTTCCCGACCTTTTTTCTCAATCAATTTTTTCACAAATTCAGGCATTTGTAAATCTTCAGATTCGGCCAAGATATTTTTAGTCTCATCTGAAGGAACTAACTCATCAAAGGTTTCTTCTTCTGGGAGAAATTCCTTAAACTCTTGAAGTTCATTAGCTCTGACTGTATTAACCAAGGCATCAATCAAGCGAGAATCTGTATTTGGCATTGGTGGACGATGATAGTTCACCCCCAATTCCTGACACAAGTCATAACATTCCACATCATTGTCAAACAAGACCTCAATGTGCTCACTGATAAAACTGATAGGAACAAAAATATAATGGTCTGGATGTTCTTTTTGTTCTCTAAGATATTCCAAAACATCTGGCTTAATCCATGGAATCCCGATATCACTCTCACTTTGCCAAGTGTTTGTATATTGCTCAGAACTCAAACCTAGTTTTTCAGCGACTAGCTTGCTATTTTCGAAAATTTGGTCGATATAGGGGTCACCAAAATCCAAGGCAAAAATGGGCACACTATGGGCTGAAAAGATGACTTTAAAGCTATCCTGCTTTACTTCTTCTTTTAAAATCTTAGCAATTTCATCTGCCCAATAGTTTAAGAGCGCTTCTTCTTGATACCAGTCCTTGATAACTAAAAATTTAATTTGTTTGCTTTCTAAAAATTTCTCGTATCCCATGACAGAGTAAAAAGAATAATGGGGCTCCAAAATCAAGCAAATACACTGCTCGATTCCGTCTGCTTCCATCTGACCTATTACATCTGGGATAAAGGGTCTAGAAAACTTATTAGCAAAATAAACACTATACTCATTCCCCAGCCTAGCTTCTACCAAGGCAACCTCTTCTCGGGTAATTTTTTGCAGAGGCGTGCCGCCAATTCGTACATAATTATCATAGAGAGTCTGAATTTCGTGGTCTTGAGGTCTCACTCCACGACGAATATTTGTGAAAAAATCAGCCACACCTTCAAAGGTAATCTCTTCTGGCGAACCGAAAGTCATCATTAAAATTGCTTTTTTCATAATCGCTTCCTTGTGATATTTTTATCAAGTTTATTTTATCATTTATCCATTAATAAGTAAACGCCAACATAGCGAATTTCCCTAACTTCTGTCTTTTGTTTTTCTCTCTTTTCTATGATACAATGGAAAAAATGAATTCAAAAGGAGTTTTTTATGACTTATCCCAATCTCTTGGACCGATTCCTAACCTACGTTAAGATCAACACGCGCTCTGATGAACACTCTACTACTACTCCAAGTACGCAGAGTCAGGTAGATTTTGCTACAAATGTTCTTATTCCAGAAATGAAACGTGTTGGACTGCAAAACGTCTACTACCTTCCAAATGGTTTTGCAATTGGAATCTTACCAGCCAATGATCCATCTTTAACACGTAAGATTGGCTTTATCTCCCACATGGATACTGCTGACTTTAATTCCGAAGGAGTCAATCCACAGATAATTGAAAACTACGATGGTGGTGTGATTGAACTTGGAAATTCTGGTTTCAAACTCGATCCAGCTGACTTTAAGAGTCTTGAGAAATATCCAGGACAAACACTCATCACAACAGATGGAACAACCTTACTAGGAGCTGATGACAAGTCAGGTATTGCTGAGATTATGACAGCTATTGAATATCTGACTGCTCACCCTGAAATCAAGCACTGTGAGATTCGTGTTGGCTTTGGTCCAGATGAAGAAATTGGTGTTGGTGCCAATAAATTTGATGCAGAAGATTTTGATGTGGATTTTGCCTACACAGTTGATGGTGGCCCACTAGGTGAACTTCAGTACGAGACTTTCTCAGCAGCTGGTGCTGAATTACATTTCCAAGGACGAAATGTCCACCCTGGTACCGCCAAAGGTCAGATGGTCAATGCCCTTCAGCTAGCAATTGATTTTCACAATCAACTTCCAGAGAATGACCGACCTGAGTTAACTGAAGGCTACCAAGGTTTCTATCATCTTATGGATGTGACAGGTAGTGTCGAAGAGGCGCGTGCAAGTTACATCATTCGTGATTTTGAAAAAGATGCCTTTGAAGCGCGTAAAGCAGCTATGCAGTCAATCGCCAATAAGATGAATCAAGAACTTGGGAGCGACCGTGTCACCCTAAACTTGACAGACCAGTACTACAATATGAAAGAAGTCATTGAAAAAGATATGACTCCAATTACCATTGCCAAAGCAGTTATGGAAGATTTGGGGATCACTCCTATAATCGAACCAATCCGTGGAGGGACAGACGGCTCTAAGATTTCCTTTATGGGAATCCCAACTCCTAATATCTTTGCAGGAGGAGAAAATATGCACGGACGTTTTGAATACGTCAGCCTTCAGACAATGGAACGTGCAGTTGATACCATCATTGGTATCGTAGCTTATAAAGACTAAAAAGACGAGGTAGCTCAGCTACTTCGCCTTTCTTTTTATTCTGCTGGTTTTTCTTGATTTCCAGCACTTGGTGTAGATTCTGTTGTTGCCTTTTCTGAAGCTGATTCAGCAGGTTTAGAATCTGTTGCCTTGCTCGGTTTGTTTTCGTCGCTAGCAGTTTCACTGTTAGATTCTGCAGCTGAGTTTGGTTGGTTCTCAGCACTTGTCTTATCACCATTTGCTTCGGCATTTGTTGCTGGAGTTGCTTCTTCACTTGCGCTTGATTTTGACTTGATTTCTTGATTCAAGACTAGAATAGCTTTTGTCAATTCAAGTAAAGCGGCCTTATCTTTACTCTTAGCAGAAAGTTGATCTAGTAGAGCATCCACCTTATCAAAGTCCTCATCAGAACCCTTATTGTTTTCTAAGTATGCGTGAAGCGACATAAGAATATCGTAAAGTTTTTGATAGAGTACAAGTGTCTGAGGATCTTGCTCAGTATTTTCTTTCTCTTGTTGAAGGGCGCTGGCGATACGAGTCAAGACATCTTTCACCTGACTATTTACTTCATCCAAGTCTGCATCAGCCTTGTTTGTAGCAGCTTTGAGATTTTCTACTTCTTCTGCCAAGGATTGTCTGATTCCTTCTTCTTGGATTTGCTCTAAGAGTTGAGTTGCCTTGCTCAAAAGACTTTCTACTTGTTCCTTGCTGATATGATTGACATGCTCTTCAGGCATAAAGTCTCCGTACAATTCTTTCAAGAAGCCATAAATAGCTGTCTTGGCACTTTGATTATCGACTTTTTCAGTATCTAGAACTGTTTGACTTGATTTTGCAGCAGTTGGCTGAGCTTTCAAAGCTTCTTCAACTTCTTGTTTTGCCTGATAGATGCTTGGGAATAATTTGTTCAATTCTGCTGCCTTAAGGAAGGATTGAGATTGATACAAGGTCCAAGTCAACTGGGCTACTTTATTTCGAAGTTCATCACTCAAACGACCGTCATTTACGTGTTCGTAGAAATACTTGATGTATTCAACTGTTGTAACCCCTGTTCGGTCATTAAAGTCTTGAAGAGCTTGAAGTTGTGATTCAACCGCTGCTAAACCAGCCTCATCTTTAGCCAACTTAGCTTCTTGAAGTCGAACGAGAAGGTCTTTCTTAGGAAGTCCATAAGAATCTGTATCCAGTGTGTTGATTTTATCAATCAAGGCCTGATATTTCTTATCTAGAGCGCTCGTTTCAACAGGTTTGACACTTTCATCGATATGGATATATTGCTTATCAAAGAGATCAAGTGTTGCAAGATAACCTGCTGTAGAGTTAGTTGCCAATTTCTTCATGTTTTCAGTAAATTGACCCAAGGCTAACTCAATCTGTCTTTGTTTGATTGGATCTTCTTTATAGACGTTTCGACTTTCAGCTAGAAGTTGGTCTACTTTTGCCAAGACTGCCTTCTCATCAAAAGCTCCAGGTTGGTAGTTGGATTGGAGGGCTGGAATTTTGTTTTTCAAAGCTACTTCATAGCCCTTAGTTTGAACCTTGATGTAGTGATTGTGGTCGCCATGAGGAATCACAAAACTACCATTTTCTACCTGTAAGCTATAAGGAGACACACCATCTCGCAAAGCAGTGGTATAGAGTTCATTTAGGAAATCAAGTTCTGGATTGCCAGTTTGTAGCGGAAGACGCACATGTTCCTTACGAACAGCATATGGGTGGATATGAGTTGGATCGTAGGCTTGGTCTGGATTTCCAAAGACAAAGAAGCCGTTTGAGATTCTAATAGCTTCAAGTGGAACACCGTAGGTCTTAGAAATATAAGCAATCTTTTCTTCATCGCTAGCATCTCTTGAGAAAGACTCTACCGTTTTAGCAAGAGGTTTTACAGGCTCTGCATCATGATGTGTTTTCAAATGGTTTTGTGCAGCCTTAATTTGGTCTGCTGTCAAGTCTTTCTTGAAAAAGTAATGATTATGGTCGCCGTGACTCATGACAAAACCTTGCTCATCCTCACTGATGACACGATCGGCATCAAAACCGTGATCATGGTCTTCATCATGATGGTGTCCATGATGATCTTCATCGTGATCGTCATCATGAGCTGGATTTGGTGTTGCTGTATTTGCCCCTTTCAAGTGGTCTTGCGCTGCCTTGATTTGATCAGCAGTCAAATCCTTCTTGAAGAAGTAATGATTATGGTCGCCGTGACTCATGATAAATCCTGCTTCATCCTCACTGATGACACGATTAGCGTCAAAACCGTGATCATGGTCTTCATCATGATGGTGTCCATGATGATCTTCATCGTGATCGTCATCATGAGCTGGATTTGGTGTTGCTGTATTTGCACTTTTCAAGTGGTCTTGCGCTGCCTTGATTTGATCAGCAGTCAAATCCTTCTTGAAGAAGTAATGGTTATGATCACCATGACTCATAATAAAGCCTTGCTCATCCTCACTGATGACACGATTAGCATCAAAACCGTGATCATGGTCTTCACCATGATGGTGATCGTGATTATCTTTATCGTGTTCATCATCATGAGCTGGATTTGGTGTTGCTGTATTTGCCCCTTTCAAGTGGTCTTGTGCGGCCTTGATTTGATCAGCAGTCAAATCCTTCTTGAAGAAGTAATGATTGTGGTCACCATGACTCATGATAAATCCTGATTCATCTTCCGCAATAATACGATTAGCATCAAAGCCGTGTCCACCTTCTTCATGTTCCTCATGTGAAACACCAGGATTGACTGGAAGAGATGGCGAAGGTGTTGTTAGGCCATTGTTTGGAAGAGTCGGTTGACCAATTTGGTTCGCCTTAGGAATGTAATGGAAATGATCGCCATGTCTTACAATATAAGCTGTAGCAGTTTCTTCGACAATATCTTTAGAATTAAAGATATAACCATCAGATGTTGAAGAGATAGCCTTATTTGTAAGCAAGGAAGGATGATTCAAAGTAGATGGACTGCTTGGAAGACTTCCTAGACTAGACGCTACTCCATGAGGTTTTTCATTTGTAGAGACCGTAGAACCAGTTCCACCGATAGGCACCATTCTAGCAATCTTTTCTTCTAAAGGAGAGAGCTTGCTGTAAGGAATAAAGTGATAATGATCGCCATGCGGAATCGCAACTCCATTTGGCGTACGGCTGATAATCTTAGCAGGGTCAAAAACCAGACCGTCTGATTCACTGTAACGTTGGTCACTAGGTGAATCATAGAGTTCTTTCAAAAGACTTTGGAGATTTTCAGCTTTATTCGCTGGCTTGCTAGTTGAGCCTTGTGCTACAGATTGCGTGTCATTATCACTAGCTGTTGAAGAATAGCTTAACTGACTTGGTTGCGTATTTTTGCCAGCTAAATGAGCTTTTGCTGCTGCTAACTCACTAGAAGACAAATCACTTTTTGGAATATAGTGATAGTGACCTCCATGAGGAACGATATAAGCATCACCCGTATCTTCGATAATATCAGCTGGATTAAAGACATAGCCATCATCTGTCGTATAGCGTCCCTGAGATCTTGCTACAGCAACATCTGAGCTGACCTTCTCATTATCTTTGACATGTTCTTGTTTTTGACGATTGATTTCATCCTTGGTTCGAACATTATCAGCATGAGCTGCATCTTTCAGGTAGACATAATATTTTCCATCGACCTTGATGATATAGCCACCCTTGACCTCATTGACAATATCTCCGTCCTTAAGTTGATAGTTTGGATCCTTCATCAGAAGTTCTTCACTAAAGAGGGCATCATAAGGAACTTTACCATTATAGTAATGATAGTGGTCACCGTGTGACGTCACATAGCCCTGATCTGTAATCTTAATGACAATTTGCTCAGCCTGAATTCCTTCTTTTTGGCTAACCTGGTCTGGTGTCAGGTTTTCAGTTTTCTGACTTGACTGGCTGCCATCCACATAAGAGACACGATTATTGTCCTTGTTTTCCTGCGATCGATGCTGGTTCAGTGCATAAGCGCAAAGACTCAAGGATACGATAACAGCTGATCCAGCTGCTATATATTTTTTATTGAATTTCATAAATCCCTCATTTCAATAAATGATGAAGCTATTTCTTAACTTCTTTTTCTCGGTTAAACAGTTTTTCTCAACTGGTTATTTAACCAATTAATTAACCAGTAAATAGTTTACCTTTTTTAAGCTTATCTGTCAAGATTTTTA
>NZ_JBKOTR010000017.1:0-33077 GCF_049738015.1 Streptococcus sp. CL5.50 | reverse complement strand
ACCCTATCAAGTTGTAAAAGAGTGTTTTCTGTCGCCGAACCAACTATTTTTTTTACTAATCTCATATATTACTCTCATTTCACTGATTCTAAATATTTTTTCGCTTCCTGAACATAAAAGAGTTCTGGATTTTCATGAGCGATACTTTCAAACAAACTACGAGCACGAGCTTCATTTCCTTTTAGCTGGGCATTGAGAGCTCCGTAATAAGAAAACATGATTCGAGCTAACTTACTTTCTGGTTTGGTGGTGTCGAAGTAGTCGTTTGATTTTTTATTGCAATAGATATCAACAATAGCCTTTAAACTCAAAATTTCTTTCTGATATTTTAAAAATTGCGATTGAACATTACTTGTTAGTTCTTCTATTTCTACCATTAATTCTTGCAATTCTAAATAATCATTCAAATGAACCAAGTTTAGGATGCTATAATACTTGATATGAAATATATAGTAGAGACTTTTGAATTTTTTTAGATTACTATTTTTTATTTTATTCAGCAATTCTAAACTATCTTGGAAGTGTCCTCTATAAAAGGATACTCTTGCATTTGCCAAATATTTTGGAAGAATCTGAACATTTCTATTTAAAGAATTTGCATCAGCTCTAGCAACTATATCCTGATACTTTGTTAAATTGATATCCTCAAATAAAATTTCAATTAAAGCCCTATCTAGTAATAATTTAGATAGAAGAATAAACAATATAAGAAGGACAAGAAATACTGTTAATACCTTTGTGTAAGTGGTCGATGAATGGTTAAAAATATAAACATAAAACATTACTGTTGAAAACACTAAAAAATACAGCAAATATTTAAATATAATTTTAAGAAAAATTAATTCAATTTTATCAGCTGACCATGTTCTAATAATTTCTATAGTCCTTTTCATATAACACTCCATAACTAGCTATTAAATAACGCAGTAATTCCTACAAATAATTCAACCACAGCAGTTGCTACCTCACCAACCCCAGTAGAAAAAGCAAGAATCGTCCCAACTGTTACAATAGAAAGTCCAATCGTTTCAACTGGATGCTCTACAACCCAATTAAAAGCACTACCAACTACCTCACCAGTTGTATTTGAAATTTGGGTGAGATGATCCACCGTTCTTACCCCCGTCTCATTAGTCGTTTTAACTGTTGCGTAGTCTTGTTGGACCTGGTTACTCTCTTTTACTTAATTTAAACGAAAGGTACTAGGAAACATTATTACTTCCTAAATATTTCTTCGCTTCCTGTACACAAAAGAGTTCTGGATTTTCATGGACGATACTTTCAAACAAACTACGAGCACGAGCTTCATCTCCTTTTAATTGGGCATTGAGAGCGCCATAATAAGAAAACATGATTCTAGCTAACTTACTTTCTGGTTCAGTAATGTCGAAGTAGTCGTTCGCTTCTTTATTGAACACAATATCTTTTATGGCTTGAGCTTTAGCAACGAGTTTAGCCTTACCATCTTTCGAATCTGGCGCCTTGGACAATTGTTCCTCAAAGAAAGCAATATTTTGCTCATCTTGAATATGGATAGAAGATAGAAAATTATAATATAATTTCTTCAATTCAAATATTTTTCTATTTTTTTTAGAAATATTAGAAAGATTGATATTTGAATATTGACTAAGTGATAATAAAAAATCTCCTCTGAGGTAAGATAATTCTCCTGTGATTAATTCAAAACTTACTTCATTAAATTTCTTATTAAACTTATTGGAATGACTAACATTGTATTCAAAGAAAAATTGATATTTCTTAAAATCAATCAAAACCACCTTCCAATATAGAAGAACTTTCCATGTCAATAAATTTAAAAAGATGCCAATAACTATAAATAATACCGACAAAAATAACAGATAACGTACTGCAATAATATTCTGTTTAAACAATAAAAACAAACCCAAAATTGCTATATAAACTGCAACAACTAATAAATATGAAGATAATCGAATACAAATATTATAAAGAAATTTTACATCTTTATTTGCTAATAATTTAATCAAGCTTTTCAATTTTATAAAAATCCTCCGAATAAAATTGTTTACTAGATTCTCTCAGTAAAAAATTTTCAAAATCACCTTCATCTTCAACTATTGTATACATTCCGTTGTTAACTATAAAATAGTCATTATTGATCATGTAGTGTCCATCGGAAAGTCCTGAAAAATCAATGTCATCTAACTTCAATTTGTCACGTTCACTAAGTGTTAAACATAAACGAAGGGCTCCCTCTTTCATATAGTCTTTAAGAGAAATTGCTGCATATCCTCCAAATGCTTGTTTTTCTGGACTAGATGAGTTTTGATTTTGAGCTGCTTTTTCTTTAATAAAAGAAGTGATTCTAAACGAACGTGATATTTGAAAACCTGGGCTAGCTAATGGTTGATCTTCAGCATCAAATACAGATAAATCATAACCTTTCTTTTTTATAGCATCTTCTACTACTGACTTAAAATCTTTTAGAACTATTTGAGCTTCATCACTTGAAACAGCATTTTCTATAAATTCCTTTAGGCCGTAGTCTTGATCAATGAAAGTAACATATTTCAATTTTTGACGCGTGTACTTAGCACCCACTTTTAATGTAACTCCCTTATCGAAAACATCAAAGACACCTACATCGGAAATATTACTATCATAGTATGAAGACTTAAGTGTTAATTCGTAGTTCAACCCCCTAGAATGATAAAACTCTTGTAATTGTTGTACTTTGGCATTATTTCTCAAGTAAGTTTGAATTTCACTGCCTAGAAATGGAGAAAGAGTTCCCGCTAATACTATAATGACTACAAATCTACTCACTTTTTGATTGTACTCAACCTTTTGATAAATCCAATCTAAATACGGAAATAAAAATAATGAAAAAATGAAACTCCAAAGGTCAATATCTTTTATAAAGTCAAAGGAAACGATCATTTTAAATCTTAGCACAAACATCAGAAAAATTGCTAAAAAAATATTGCCAATCAATAGGAATGCAATCAGACATTTCGTTCGATTTTTTGCCTTTATCACATAAGTTATACCTACAATAAGATTGGCTAAAAAGCTAATTCCGTAGCCTAAGACTGTTGGAACAAGGCCAAAAACACCAAATAATAAACTATATCTTGAGTCTGAGTCACCTACCCCTTCAATATTTAAAAGACCATATAGGAGATTAAGAAGAAACACAACTAGTGGTAAATATGCAATATAGATATCCGAAAATTTCAAAGTTTTTTTCATAGGAACTCCTGTTTCTAAGGTAATACTACTCCCCCTTCAGTGCTTCAAACTTCGCTTTCATGGTTGGATTTTTACGTGTCAATTTCTTGACAGAGACATCTTCCAGCTTATTATTAGCCAGACGGAGTTGGTTTTCAGATGTTGTTAGGAACTTTTTAACCTCTTCCATCCGTTTTATGGCCTTATCGATTTCATCGATTGCTTTACCAAAGTTGGTTGAAGCAGAGTTGTAGTTCTTGGCAAAGGCTAGTTTAAAGGCATCCAAGTCTTCTTCAAAATGCGTAATGTCAATATTTTGTTCGCGAACCAAGGCCAACTCCTGCTTGTATTTTAGAGAATTAAGCGCCGCATTTCTCAAGAGCCCAATTAACTGGATAAAGAACTGAGGACGGACCACATACATCTTTTCATACTCGTGACTGACGTCAACAATCCCTGTGTTAAAGTAGTCGTTATCGGCCTCAAGCATGGTCACCAACACGGCATATTCACAGTTCTTCTCCCGACGGTCCTTGTCTAATTCCTTGTAAAAATCCGCGTTCTTGTGCTTCTTCTCTGTTCCATCCGCTTCGTTTTTCATCTCAAACATGATGGAAATGATTTCGACTCCATTTTCATCACTCTCACGGAAGATAAAGTCGCCTTTGGAACCACGCGCAGAGACCTTGTTATCCTTCTCAAAGTAGGCATTTGGAAAGGCAAAACTGCGTACCTTGTTAAACTCACTCTCTGCATAGTGTTCCAGACTTTCCCCGATAGCTTTTGTAGACTGCTGTGCCTTGAAATTCTTATAAAATTCGACTTGTTCACTGGCTGCTTTAAGCTGGGCTTCATAGTTTTGCTTAACTGAAGCAAGAGAAAGCTCGTTTTCCTTTTCTTGCAGTAGGAGCTGATTTTTGACCTGATCCCGTTCTTTTTCTAGGTCAGAAAGGGTCTTTTGCAGTTGATTTTCATGCTCTAAACGCAAGGTCGCCAATTGGTTTTCCAAGGCCTGTACTTCCTTGTCCTTAGCCAATAAGGCCTGATGGCTTATCTGTTCAACCTCTTTCTTGGCCAATTCTTTTTCTGTATCAAAGTTTTGGATTTGATTCTGCAATTGAGCAATTTCTTGGTCTTTTTGAGCTAGTTTAGACTGTTGTTCATTCATGACCTTTTGCTCAGCCAAGGCCAGTTCCTGCTTCATCCGATCGTGCAATTCCTTATCAAACTCTGCTGTTCTCACTTGGGACAAAAGTTCGGCATACTGACTTTCATTTACTGTAAAGACTTCCCCACAGTTGGGGCATTTGATTTCGTTCATAACTTTCCTCTTTCTAGATTTCTGTATCCATTATATCATGCCTGAGGGAAAATCAAAAACAGTGAGTCGAAACCCACTGTTTATCTTCTTTTTCTTTAAATTTTTTCCAAGGCCAAGCGCAAATCTTCGATCAAATCATCTACATTTTCAAGTCCGATAGACAAACGGATTTGGTTTGGTGTGATACCTGCTGCTTCAAGGTCTTTTTCTGACAATTGACCGTGAGTGGTTGTTGCTGGATGGACAACTAGAGATTTAGCATCTGCCACGTTTGCTAGGTCAGAGAAGATTTCTAAATGATCAATTACCTTACGTGCTTCTGCCTCCCCACCTTTGACATGGAAGGTAAAGATTGAACCCACACCTTTTGGAAGGTATTTCTCAGCCAAGGCATGGTAAGGACTATCAGCAAGTTTTGGATAATTGACCTTTTCTACCTTAGGATGGTTGACAAGGAAATCAACAATTTTCTCAGCATTTTGCACATGGCGTTCCACCCGAAGTGAAAGAGTTTCAAGTCCTTGGAGCAAGAGAAAGGCATTAAATGGAGACAATGCCGCACCTGTATCACGAAGCAATTGAACACGGACAGCGATAATAAAAGCTGCTGCACCCACATCACGAGTATAACTCAAATTGTGGTAACTTGGGTCTTCGTCAACAAATTGAGGGAATTTCCCTGAAGCCTCCCAGTCAAAACGACCGCTATCGACAATCACTCCACCAATAGTCGTACCATGCCCACCGATAAACTTAGTCGCTGAGTGAATGGCAATATCTACACCGTGAGAAAAGACATTAATCAAGTAAGGAGTTGCAAAGGTATTGTCAGAAACAAGTGGAATCTGATGCTTATGAGCAATCTCAGCCAGTTTTTCCAAGTCAGGAATGTTAATCAAGGGATTGCCCAATGTTTCAATCAGAACAAGTTTGGTATTGTCTTTGATCGCTGCTTCCACTTCCTCCAAATTATCCACATCCACAAAGGTTGTTGTGATACCATATCGAGGAAGGGTTTCTTTCAAGAGATTGAAAGTTCCACCGTAAATAGTTGATGCCGCTACTACATGGTCACCAGCATGGGCAAGCGCCAAAATCGTATAAGTAACCGCGGCCATACCTGATGCTGTTGCAAGAGCTCCAACACCACCTTCAAGAGCAGCGATTCTTTCTTCAAAGGCAGCTGTTGTAGGGTTGGTGATGCGAGTATAGATATTCCCTGGTTTTCTCAAGGCAAATAGATCAGCACCTTCCTGCGTGTCATCAAAAACGAAGGATGTTGTTTGATAAATCGGCACTGCACGAGACTTGGTAGCTGGATCCACAACTTGACCAGCATGTAGTTGCAAAGTTTCAAATTTAAAATCACGAGTCATAAGGCGACCTCCATATAGTTTCATTAAGGATATTGTAGCACCTTAAGGTATAGTTTACCAATATCAGTTTTCTATATTTTGATATAAGAAATAGCTATTACCTTATTTTAAAAATGAAAAAAGCACGACTCAATCGTGCTCATTTTCTTAATCTACATAAGTATCTTCATTTTTATTGAGGAAGGCATATGGAAGACCCATCAAGAGACCACCACCAATGAAGTTTCCAATGAAGGTTACACCCCAGTGACGAAGCATATTTCCAACACCGAAGTTAGCAATTGAATCCGCAGCAACACTGAATTTCACAATCGCAAAAGAAGCAAAGTTCGCAGCGATGTGCTCGTTTGTTAAGAATACAAACATGTAAATCGCTGACAACACAAGCCATAGTTTGGCACCACCATCTTTGACCAAAACAAATGAAAGAATCGCAATATTTACGAAAATATTTGCCAAAATTGCCTCAAGCAAGATTAATTCATTTGAGCGGCCTAACTTCATCTCAACAACCCCTGAGATGAAACTATCGTGAGTCAGATGTGCATAGGCTGCCGAATGAGCAAAGCCCCAACCTGCTATCAAGGCCCCAATAAGGTTGAACAAGGTACAGTAAAGTAAAATCTCAGCTGTTTTTCTCCAAGAGATTTTTTTCAAGAAACTACCAGCAGTCAAGAACATCATGTTTGATGTTACCAACTCGGCATTCAAGAAAACAATGTAGGCCAATCCCAAGCAAAGACAAAGGGGAATAGGAAACGTCCACTACCTGGTGCAATTTTATTAATCAAGTCAGCCCCAACTGCACCAGCAGCTGTACTGAAAGTTAAGAATGCACCTGCAAACATGGAACGAATCGCATACTTAAATTTGCTTTGACTATAAAGACTTTCCTTCTTCTTGCAAGCAAATTCAATCTTTGAGATAAATTCTGAAGAAACCATAATAAACTCCTAAAACTTTTATTTGTGATAATTATAACATAAAATAGATATAATGAAAAGCCTTTCCTAATTGCATTTTTAATAAATTTATAAATCCAGCAATCGTTTACATTGTTTTAATAATAAGCTTTTAGAAGTTTTAGTTATTAGAATATTGAGGTTATATGGAATAACTTTTATTCTATTTAATATATTTTATTTTTACAATTTAAAAACGATTTTCTCTGCAAGCCTATTTTGTAAAAGAAAAAGAGAGAATCATTCTGATTCTCCCTGATACACTAACTCTTCTTAATCAACATATGTATCTTCATTCTTATTTAGAAAGGCATACGGTAAACCAATCAGAAGACCTCCACCTATAAAGTTAGCAATAAAGGTTACACCCCAATGTCGAAGGATATTTGGAAGATCAAAGTGAGGTACTTGATCAGCAATCATGCTGAATTTCATAATACTAAAGGAAGCAAAATTGGCAGCGATATGCTCATTGGACAAGAAGACAAACATGGAAATAGCTGATAAAATGATCCATAGTTTGGCAGCACCATCTTTCACTAGTATAGATGAAAGAATGGCAATATTTACAAATACATTGGCAAGAATTCCCTCAAGCAGGACTAAATCACTTGGACGCGCCAATTTCTTGGCTACAAGCTTAGGAAGGAAGCTATCATGGGTCAAATGCGAAAAGGCTGACGAGTTGGCAAAGGCCCATCCAGCTACCAAGGCACCAATAAGATTAAACAAAGTACAATAGAGTAAAATAATCATTGCCTTTTTCCACTCAATCTTTTTCAAAAATGCGCCTGCTGTTAAATACATCATATTGGAAGTTACCAATTCTGCATTTAGGAAAACAATATAAACCAGCCCCCAAGCAAAAACAAATGGGAAAAGGAAATACCCACTACTTGGAACAATACTATTAAGTAAATCTGCACCAATAGCACCAGCAGCTGTACTGAAGGTTAAAAAAGCACCTGCAAACATAGAACGAATCGCATACTTGAATTTACTTTGCTTGAAAAGACTTTCTTTCTTGTGGCAATAATAATCAATCTTCGAAATAAACTCTGAAGAACTCATAAACATCTCCTATTTTTTTATATTTAGTATTATAACACAAAATATTAAAATAGGTAATTGTTTTTGAAAAATGCTAGTATTTGTATTGATTTATCATTACTTAGCATGCTTATAAAGCAATATAAAAAGAACCAGTAAAATAAAATGTTTACTGATTCTTTAACTATTAATAGCGTTGTTTATATGGTTGATTGAAAGCTGTTAGAATTTCTTCAGGTGTTTGTGAATAATCTTTTGTATCTTTCAAGTCACCTTTTACGATAATACGCTCTGTCGCATCATAGTCTACACATGTTACAAGTGTGATTTCATCAACACCACTACGATCATCAATCTCATCGACGCGATCTGGTGTCACATGCTTCACTTCTCGAATTTCATAGGTATAAACTTTATCCTTATCAGTTAGATAAATTTTCATCCCATTTTTAGCGCGTGCCAGTGGAGAAAAGAGCATTTGACTGGCATTTTCTGCTGTAAAGATGTGGTGGCTCGCAAGTGAATAGTTTCCTTTCCCCATCACTTGGTCACGCTTCATTGTACCAGCTCCATAGAAGAGATTGACATTATCAAGCCCCTTAAAAATAGGCAAGTTAATTTCTACCTCAGGGACAGCAATTCCACCGATAACTGGCAATTTTTGCGAATCCCATTGTGAGGATAAGACAGCTTCTGACGAGATGGCTTTTACGGAATCAAAGTCAAAATTCCCTTCTGTATCTTGATTTTCTTCCAATTTTTCTTTTGATACTTGGCTGACTTGGTATTTATTGGTATTCCAAACCATGAACATATCACGAATTTTTGAATTGAAAATCAAAGCCACTGACAAGAGGATTAAAAACCCTGCCAAGATATTGATTAGTAAATTTTTACGGTTTGTTTTCTTTTTGTTCTTTTTATGAGACATTATGCTTCACCTTCTGTTTCGTTTCCTGTCCCAACTTCTTCTTTTTCTGCCGCTGCAACCGTAGTAAAGGTTACAATTTTAGCATCTTGGTCCAGGCGCATCACTTTAACTCCCATAGTTGAGCGACCTGTTTGTGAAATATTGGCAACGTTGGTTCGAATCATGACACCTGTATCAGTGATAATCATCAAATCTTCATCACCTTTTACAGTCATAAGACCAGCAAGGGAACCATTCTTTTCAGTAATTTTAGCAGTTTGCATCCCTTTACCACCACGACCTTTAGTTGGATATTCGGTCGCAACTGTGCGCTTACCAAATCCTTTTTCAGTGATAATAAGAACCTCGTCCTGATCTGTAATCACACTAGCACCAACAACTGTGTCTCCGTCACGAAGGTTAACACCTTTCACACCAGTGGCGACACGACTCATACCACGAACAGCTGATTGATTAAAGCGAACTGAATAACCAAACTTTGTACCAATGATAATATCCGTGTCCTCTTCTGTCAGCAAGACATTAATCAACTCATCTTCATCTTTAAGATTCAGAGCTTTAAGTCCATTTTGACGAATATTAGCAAATTCCTTAACGCTGGTTCTCTTCACAATACCATGACGAGTTGTGAAGAAAAGATAAGCATCATCGCTACGTTCAGATTCAACATTGATGATGGTCTGAATACTTTCACCTTCATCCAATTTCAAAAGATTGACAATCGGTAATCCCTTGGCTGTACGGCCATACTCAGGAATTTCATAGCCTTTCAGGCGATAAACACGGCCTTTATTTGTAAAGAAGAGTAGGTGATCATGAGTGCTAGTTGACACTAACTCTCGGACAAAATCATCATCCTTAACACCTGTACCTTGAACACCACGACCACCACGTTTTTGAGCGGTGAACTCAGCTTGGTCGAGACGTTTGATGTATCCCTTGTTAGAAAGTGTAATCAAGACATCCGTTTCTTCAATCAAATCCTCATCTTCGAGGCTTAAGACTTCACCGACCATCAATTCCGTACGACGTTGGTCACCAAATTTACGTTTAACTTCATCTAATTCATCTTTAATGATTTGAGAAACACGTTCCGGCTTAGCTAGAATATCTGCTAAATCCGCAATCAGAGCCAAGAGGTCATCATACTCAGACTGAATCTTATCGCGTTCCAAACCTGTCAAACGACGAAGACGCATATCAAGGATGGCCTGACTTTGACGTTCAGATAACTTGAATTTGCTCATCAACTCAGCTTGTGCCTCAGCATCCGTTTCACTAGCACGGATGATACGAATCACTTCATCGATATGATCTAGCGCGATCAAGAGACCTTCTAAAATATGAGCACGTGCTTCCGCTTTTTCCTTATCAAAACGTGTACGACGAACAACCACTTCTTTTTGGTGCTCGATATAAGCATCCAAAATCTGACGAAGAGACAAAATCTTCGGTACCCCATTTTGAATCGCCAACATATTAAAACCAAAGTTAGTTTGCATCTGGGTCATCTTGAAAAGATTGTTGAGGATAACATTGGCTGAGGCATCGCGCTTAACTTCGATAACAAATCGAACACCTTCACGGTTTGACTCATCACGTACCGCTGTTATTCCCTCAATGCGTTTTTCCTGAACCAAACGAACAATATGCTCATGTACCTTGGTTTTATTTACCATGTATGGAAATTCTGTCACAACGATGCGCTCACGGCCAGTTTTAGTTTCTTCAATTTCAGTACGAGAACGAAGGACAATAGAACCTTTACCTGTTTCATAAGCCTTATGAATACCTGATTTCCCCATGACAAGGGCACCTGTTGGAAAATCTGGACCAGGCAAAACTTCCATCAAGTCCTTAGTAGTCACTTCAGGATTGTCCATGACCAACTTCACTGCATCAATGGTTTCACCCAAGTTATGAGGTGGAATATTTGTTGCCATTCCAACCGCAATACCAGTCGCTCCATTAACCAAAAGATTTGGAAAGCGCGCTGGCAATACCAAGGGTTCACGTTCATTGGCATCGTAGTTATCAACGAAATCAACTGTATTTTTATTGATATCACGAAGCATCTCCAGAGCAATCTTGCTCATGCGTGCCTCGGTGTAACGTTGGGCGGCAGCACCATCACCATCCATGGAACCAAAGTTTCCATGGCCGTCGACAAGCATGTAACGGTAACTCCACCATTGAGCCATGCGGACCATGGCTTCATAGATAGAGGAATCCCCGTGTGGGTGGTATTTACCCATGACGTCCCCTGTAATACGAGCAGATTTTTTATGGGGTTTGTCTGGAGTAACACCCAATTCATTCATTCCATAGAGAATCCGACGGTGAACCGGTTTCAAGCCATCTCGAACATCAGGAAGAGCCCGCGCTACGATAACACTCATAGCGTAGTCGATAAAGCTCGTCTTCATCTCCTTTGTCAGATTGACATTCACTAAATTTCTATCCTGCATTAATAAATGCCTCATTTCACTATTAGTAATTAACTATATTATACCATAATGTCCGCTATATTTCAGGTATCTAAAATCACTAAAACGTTTACATCAAGAACTGAAATGCATATCCGTGACAAAGCTTTTTAAAAGTGATAGAATTAAAATAACTGGGGAAATCCCTGAATAAAATTAAGGAGATGTTTAGAATAATGACTTCAACTAAACAACACAAAAAAGTTATCCTTGTCGGTGATGGTGCTGTAGGTTCTTCTTACGCTTTTGCACTTGTTAACCAAGGAATTGCACAAGAGCTTGGAATTATCGAAATTCCACAATTGCATGAAAAAGCTGTTGGTGACGCGCTTGACCTTAGTCACGCCCTTGCCTTCACTTCACCTAAAAAAATCTATGCAGCTCAATACTCTGACTGTGCAGACGCTGACCTTGTTGTAATCACTGCAGGTGCGCCTCAAAAACCAGGTGAAACTCGTCTTGACCTTGTAGGTAAAAACCTTGCTATCAACAAATCAATCGTAACTCAAGTTGTTGAATCAGGTTTCAAAGGTATCTTCCTTGTTGCTGCTAACCCAGTTGACGTTTTGACTTACTCAACTTGGAAATTCTCTGGTTTCCCTAAAGAACGTGTTATCGGTTCAGGTACTTCACTTGACTCAGCACGTTTCCGTCAAGCACTTGCTGAAAAATTGGATGTTGATGCTCGTTCAGTGCACGCCTACATTATGGGTGAACACGGTGACTCTGAGTTCGCTGTTTGGTCACACGCTAACATCGCTGGTGTAAACCTTGAAGAATTCCTTAAAGACACTCAAAATGTTCAAGAAGCTGAATTGATTGAATTGTTCGAAGGTGTTCGTGACGCAGCTTACACAATCATCAACAAAAAAGGTGCAACATACTACGGTATCGCAGTAGCCCTTGCTCGTATTACTAAAGCAATCCTTGACGATGAAAACGCAGTACTTCCACTTTCAGTATTCCAAGAAGGTCAATACGGAGTTAAAAACGTCTTTATCGGTCAACCAGCTGTTGTTGGTGCACATGGTATCGTTCGTCCAGTAAATATCCCATTGAACGACGCAGAAACTCAAAAAATGCAAGCATCTGCTAAAGAATTACAAGCTATTATTGACGAAGCGTGGAAAAACCCAGAATTCCAAGCTGCTTCTAAAAACTAATTTAGATAGTAATAACTCCTTGAGTCATCAGGGAGTTATTTTTTATCTGTATTTGAACTAAACATTTTATGAAGTTTACGTAAAAAACAACATAACTTTAAAAGCTATCGTGTCACAGTTTGGACATAAATCCGAAAACTACCAATTAGATCTATCCTCACGTTACAAAAAGTCTGTAGCAAGCAGTATTTGACGCACTTGATACCGTCGCATTAAATCGAAAGTAAAAAGTTTTGCCCCATTTGTGCTCCATAGACAAAAAAAGAGCCCATCATACAGGCTAGAAAGCTTGATATGATAGGCTTTTTAATGTTAGATTAACGTACTGTACGGATACGCATTGTGTTTGTACGAACAGCTTCTCCAACTGGTACACCAGCTACGATAACGATATCGTCACCAGATTGTACAAGTCCTGCTTCAACTGCTTTACGTTCAGCAATTTCGAACATATCATCAGTTGAAGATGGAGCATCTGTCAACATTGGGATAACACCCCAGTTCAACATCAATCCACGTTCTGTCAATTCGTCGAATGTCAATGCCAAGATGTCAGCATTTGGACGGTATTTAGAGATCAAACGTGCAGTGTGACCTGTCTTAGTAAGAGTTACAACCAATTTAATGTCCATTGAGTTAGTAGCATCTTTAACAGCTGAAGCCATTACTTCTGTCTTAGAGTTACGTTCAAATGAATCTGAGTTCAAGCGACCGTATTCGTTAAGAAGAGTTTGAGCGTTCTTGTCGATTGTAGCCATTGTAGTTACTGACTCAAGTGGGTATTTACCGTTTGCAGACTCACCTGAAAGCATTGTTGCGTCTGTACCATCGATAACAGCGTTAAATACGTCTGATACTTCTGAACGAGTTGCACGTGGTTTTTCAGTCATTGTTTCAAGCATGTTTGTTGCAGTGATAACAACTTTACCTGCAGCATTGACTTTCTTGATAATCATTTTTTGGTAAACTGGAACCATCTCGAATGGTACTTCGATACCCATGTCACCACGAGCGATCATGATACCATCAGCAGCTTCGATGATTTCATCCAAGTTATCGATACCTTGTTGGTTTTCGATTTTAGCGAACAATTGAACATGTCCATTTCCAGTTTCTTCACAGATTGCACGAACTTCGTTAACGTCTTTAGCAGTACGTACGAATGAAATCGCGATGAAGTTGATACCTTGTTCAAGACCGAAGCGGATATCATCGTTATCACGATCAGCAAGAGCTGGGAAAGGAATTTTAGTGTTAGGGATGTTAACACCTTTTTGTTTAGCAATTACGCCATCGTTTTCAACTTCAACTTCAAATTCACGAGTTGCATCATCTTTAGCAACCACACGAAGACCAAGTTTACCATCGTCAACCAAAACTTGACGACCAACTTCAACATCATCATAGATATCAAGAGCACCAGCAACGTTCAATGCAATCACATCACGAGTTGATTTGATTCCTTGTTTAGTCGCAACACGGATTTTCTCACCAGTTTTGTATGAATACTCTTTAGCTTCACCTTCGAACAATTCTGTACGGATTTCTGGTCCTTTTGTATCAAGAAGGAAACCAACTTTTTTACCTGCAAGTTTTTCTGCAAGTTTAACAGTTGCCATACGCTCACCTTGTTCTTGGTGGTCACCGTGTGAGAAGTTGAAACGGAATGTGTTAGCACCAGCTTCAATCAATTTAGCAATGTTTTTAGCTGAAGCTTCAACATCAAGTTTTTCACCCCAGTATCCGTCATCACCGAATTTTTTACCACCACGGATTTCTACCGCAGGTCCCAAAGTTGCAACGATTTTTACACGTTTGTTCATGATTTTTGTGACTCCTTTATATATATGACCTTTTTGGTCTTATTAACTAAATTATAAATTATGACAAGCTCTTATTCAAGCTAGATAGCTCAAGGTCAGCCTTGTGTGGGTTGTTAACCACAATCTTACCATCTGCAGTAAGGCTAAACAATGCTCCTTCTTCTGCAGTTCCAAGAATTGGGTTTTCAACCATTTTCTCGTTACGGATACCAACCGCAACACCACCGATACCTTCTTTAAGAAGTTTAACAGCATGTGCACCCATACGTGATGCCAAAACACGGTCACGCGCAGTTGGAGAACCACCACGTTGAATATGTCCAAGTTCTGTCACACGAAGGTCACTTGTGTCTCCAGCTTCTTTTAGTTTTTGACCAAATTCAGCCGCTGACATCACACCTTCAGCCAAGACGATGATATTGTGTTTTTTACCACACTCATAACCACATTTAATGCTTTCTACGATATCTTCAATCTTGAAGCCTTCTTCAGGAATGATGATTTCATCAGCACCAGTTGCGATACCTGCCCAAAGAGCGATATCACCTGCGTTACGTCCCATAACTTCGATAACAAAAGTACGACGGTGACTTGATGACGTATCACGAATCTTATCGATAGCGTCCATAGCAGTCGTAACCGCTGTGTCAAAACCGATTGTAAAGTCAGTACCAACGATATCGTTATCAATTGTACCTGGAAGACCGATAGCTGGGAAGCCATGTTCAGTCAAACGCATAGCACCGTGGTAAGATCCGTCACCACCGATAACAACTACACCTTCAATCCCGTGTTTTTTCAATTGCTCAATCCCTTTAAGTTGCCCTTCAAGTTGAGCGAACTCTGGGTAGCGAGCTGAGTGAAGGAAAGTACCACCACGAGAAATGATGTCCCCTACTGAAGCTGCATCTAGGGGATGAATTTCACCGGCAACCATACCAGCATATCCATCATAGATACCAAACACTTCCATTCCTTCTGAAATTGCTTGACGAACAACTGCACGGATGGCAGCGTTCATACCAGGGGCGTCTCCACCACTAGTCAAAACAGCAATACGTTTCATATTGGTTATGCTCCTTTTTCTTTTAACATTCTTACTGATTATACCACATTTACGTTGAAAATTCTTCTATTTTCCGTAATTTTAGCGATAAATCGTTTTCATAACGATTCCATTCAATTTCGCCTCTAATTCATCAGATTTAGCTACAAAATGGTTGGGAGAAACAATTGTTCTCTGTTCCTCTTCATACCTGATAATGACTGGGATTGGGCCTTTATACTGGTCTAAAATACGTGTCATTTCTTGATCCGAGTCATGATTTTTCACCTGAATCCAAAAGCGCTCAGCAACTGCTTCTCTTATTTCTTGTGCAATCATTTGCAGACGACCGTCACGTGACTGGATTTTTCCTTTTATATAGTAGAAGGCTCCTTCTCTTACTTCCTGTCCAACCTGTCGATATAAATCTGAAAAGAGGGTAACATCCAATTTTTTCTTACTGTCATCCACCTGTAAGAAAGCCATATTTTCACCCTTTTTGGTACGAATTACTTTTATCTTCTGAACCTCAACCAAGATAATAGCATAGCTATTTTCTGACAAATTACTAATAGGAGTAATCGGATAAATAGCCTTACTTGCGATAGCTTGTAGAGGATGTTTGCTCACTCCTACTCCTAGAAGCTCTTGTTCCATGTAGAATTTTTCTTGCTCCGACCAGTCCTCCGAATCTTGCCAACTATAGATGGTCTCTCCAAATAAGCTTCCTAATACTTTCACAAATTCAAATAGATTAGCTAAATTATTGAATACTTTTTGACGATTTTTTTCAAATGAATCGAAAAGACCAACTTTTACCAAAGGTTCCAGCAAGGGGAATTTCAGATAATTCTCAGGTAGTTTAGATAAAAAATCTTCAATGTTAGAATAGGGTCGATGTTCGATAATCCAAAGCGCCAAATCCTTGCTGAGCCCCTTAATCGATTTCAAACCTAGATAGATAGACTTGTTGGCAATTTTATCGTGATAGGGAATAGTATTGATGGACAATGGGGCTACTTCAAAACCTGCTTCTAAGGCATCTGTTACATAATCACTGTTGGCAGAATTCAACATAATCTGATAAAAGATGGCTGGATAATGCGTTTTGAAATAAGCCAACTGGAAGGCCAAGGCTGAATAGGCATAGGCGTGAGATCGGTTAAAACCATAACCTGCAAACTTCTCCATAACATCAAAAACCTGCTCTGCTTTTTCCGCAGTATGACCAGCTTCTATGGAGCCTTGAATAAAGGAAGCCCTCATCTCATGCATAGCAGAGGCATCCTTTTTACCCATAGCTCGACGCAAAATGTCGGCCTTCCCAAGACTAAATCCAGCAAATCGCTGAGCAACCTGCATAACCTGCTCCTGATAGAGCATAATGCCATAAGTTGGAGCCAAAATATCCTCCAGTGCTGAATCTAGAACAGTCACTTCTTCCTGCCCATGCTTTCTTGACACAAAATTATTGATGTAGTCACTTGCACCTGGTCGATTTAGAGAAGTAGTTGCTACGACATCTTCAAAACAGACTGGCTGCACACGCTTGAGTAGGCGAATAGCACCAGGTTGCTCAAATTGAAAGATACCTTTTGTATTACCAGAAGCAAAAAGAGCTAGCGTTTCTTTGTCTTCCAAATCAATTTCTTCAATTTTAAGGTGAATACCTTCTGATTCAGCAAGCAACTCTTGCATCTTCTGGACAAAGGTCAAATTTCTTAATCCCAGGAAATCCATCTTCAAAAGTCCACTTGCTTCAACTCCATGAGCATCATATTGAGTCAGTGGAATTTCGTCACCATGCTTTAGAGGGATGTAATTGGTCAAATCTTGGTCACTGATTACAACACCAGCTGCATGGACAGAGGTTTGTCTTGGATAGCCCTCAATCTTGCAAGCAATTTCAAAGGCTTTTTGGTATTCTAACTTACTATTAATTTGCTGACGAAACTGGAGGTTACCCTCATAAGCCGACTTGAGATTGTCACGAAAACTGATTTTCTTGGTAATTGCAGATAATTCATACTCTGGAACACCAAAGCGCTTCAAGACATCTCGCAAAGCTTGTTTGGCACCAAAGGTTGAAAAAGTAACGATTTGAGCCGCATGTTTACTACCATATTTATTACCAACATATCTGATAAAATCTGGGCGATAAATATCTGGGATATCAATATCAATATCAGGCATGGTATAGCGTTCACGATTGAGAAAACGTTCAAAAATCAGATTCTTCTCCACCGGGTCAATCCCTGTAATGTCTAGAGCATAGGAAACCAAGCTACCAACTGCAGAACCCCGTCCCATTCCCATATAATAACCATTCGAACGTCCAAAACGCAATAAATCCCAAACAACCAAGAAATAATCATCAAAGCCCATATCATGAATAACAGCCAATTCTTGGTCTAGACGGTCTTGATATTCTTTACCAGTTAACCCCTTCTGAGCAAGCCCCAATTCAGCACGTTCTCTCAATTCTTCCACTGCTGGCCTTGCTGGATTAAAACGAGGCAATTTTAAACTAGTATCCAAGTCATAAGAAATACCTGAAATAAGCTTTTCTAAGTTTTCCAAGGTTTGAGGAAAACGTTCTTGGAATAGTTTCTCTAAAGAACTTGCTGATATAAAAACATCTTGTCTCGAACGCAAGGGAACTTCTCTGAGCGGTATATTTTCTTTAATCGCTGTTAATACTTGAAGAACTTCTCTATCCTTACTTTCAAATGTATTGACCCGATACAATGGCAAAATAGGATGGTGAAATTCGCTGGCCAGTGTTTCTGGGTAAACCCCTATATAGTAATCACAGCCTAGATTTAACAACTCAAGTTCTTCAAAATAAGGCACAATTACAGCAATATCTTCAAGATACTGAGACAGAACCGACCAAGTTTTCTCCCCCTGCATCTTAGCTGTTGAAAGTTTCATCAACTGCTGGTAGCCCACACTAGATAGAGCTAAAAAGCGCAGATTCACATCCTTGTCATCTACAAACACACTCATTTCAAGCCCTAACAAAGGATGAATGCCGTATTTTTTTGTAACCTCTAGAAAGTCGAAAGCCCCATAAAGATTATCAATATCCATCATAGCCAGATGAGTGTATCCATAGTCTTTTGCTACTCTCACATACTTGTCAATTGAAATGACACTCTCCATAAAACTATAGACTGTTTTTGTATCTAGTTGTGCGATCAATTTACACTTCTCCTCTATCGTTCTCACTATATTATACCATTTTCTTTAAACTTCTATTACTATTACTGATGCTTTAATATCTAATAACTCAAATCATTGTTGACTAGACGATCCTTGCCCGATTTTCAACAGCATCGATAATATTTTTGTATTTAAGCTTATCATTTTACTTGTTTATTTCATAAGTACTTATTTTTATTTATTATAATTTCTGTTAATTTTTATAGTTTCTTTTCTCTCTATTTTTTGATATAATAACCTTAATATATTTCATAAATAGGAGGTCTTATGCGTTTTAATCAATACAGCTATCTTAAAACTTCATCAACGCAGGCCCTGAATGATTTAGTTTCTTTAGGTTTCAACCTAAAACCTACTGATTCAGAAAAAAAGCAATTTGAGGACTTTATTCGTAAAATTTATTTCACATATCAAAATATAGATTATCCCTTGTCTATACTTTCTTCAGATAAAAAAACTGACTTACTGACATTTTTTCAGTCAGACAAAGAACTGACTGCAGATATTTTCTATACTGTAGCCTTTCAACTTTTAGGTTTTTCTTATTTGGTTGACTTTGAAGACAGTGATGTTTTTCGTAAAGAGACTGATTTTCCCATTGTATATGGTGACTTGATTGAAAATCTCTATCACTTACTCAATACTCGCACCAAAAAGGGAAATACTCTTATCGACCAACTTGTCAGTGACGGTCTTATTCCTGAGGATAATGACTATCAATACTTTAACGGCAAGAGTTTGGCTACTTTTTCTAGCCATGATGCCATTCGAGAAGTCGTTTACGTTGAGTCTCGTGTCGATACTGACCAAAAAAGTCTTCCAGACTTAGTCAAGGTTAGCATTATTCGTCCTCGTTTTGATGGAAAAATCCCTGCTATCATGACAGCCAGTCCCTATCATCAGGGAACAAATGACAAGGCTAGTGACAAGGCTCTCTACAAGATGGAGGGCAATCTCGAGGTTAAACCTGCTCACAAGATTAAGCTAGAAGAACCTCAACTAAATCTCGTCCAACCTCATGGCCAAGCTGAGCTTGTGTCAGAAGCTGAGGAAAAGCTAACGCACATCAATGCTAGCTATACACTCAACGACTACTTCCTTCCACGAGGTTTTGCTAATCTCTATGTGTCAGGTGTTGGTACCAAAGACTCCACAGGTTTCATGACTAATGGAGACTACCAGCAAATCGAGGCTTATAAAAATGTCATCGATTGGCTTAATGGTCGTTGTCGTGCCTTCACCGACCACACGCGCCAGCGTCAAGTCAAGGCTGACTGGTCAAACGGGAAAGTTGCCACTACTGGACTTTCCTATCTAGGTACCATGTCCAATGGTCTTGCCACTACTGGTGTAGATGGCTTAGAAGTCATTATTGCCGAGGCAGGCATTTCTTCATGGTACAATTACTATCGTGAAAACGGTCTGGTGACTAGCCCAGGTGGATATCCAGGGGAGGACTTTGACTCTCTTGCTGAACTAACCTACTCTCGTAATCTCTTGGCTGGCGACTATATTCGTGGGAATGAAGCTCACCAAGCTGATTTGGAAAAGGTAAAAGAACAACTGGATCGCAAGACTGGTGACTACAATCAGTTTTGGCATGATCGCAACTATCTGCTCAATGCCCATAATGTAAAAGCAGAGGTTGTCTTTACCCACGGTTCACAGGATTGGAATGTCAAACCACTTCATGTTTACCATATGTTCCATGCTCTTCCTACTCATATAAATAAGCACCTCTTTTTCCATAATGGTGCCCATGTTTACATGAACAACTGGCAGTCCATTGACTTTCGTGAATCCATGAATGCCTTATTGACTAAGAAATTATTGGGGCTAGATACAGATTTTCAACTTCCAACCGTTATCTGGCAGGACAATACCGCTCCTCAGACTTGGTTATCACTTGATACATTCGGTGAGCAAGATAACTTTGAAACCTTCGCACTTGGTCAAGAAGAGCAAGTTATTCAAAACCAGTACTCAGATAAAGATTTTGAGCGTTATGGTAAGACATACCAGACCTTCAATACAGAACTCTATCAAGGGAAAGTCAATCAGATTACTATTGACCTTCCTGTGACCAAAGATCTCCACCTGAACGGTCGCGCCCAACTCAATCTTCGTATCAAATCCAGTATAAATAAGGGGCTCTTATCTGCCCAACTGCTAGAACTTGGACAAAAGAAATACCTACAACCTTATCCAGCTGTTTTAAGTGCTAGAACCATTGACAACGGTCGCTACCATATGTTGGAAAATCTCAACGAATTGCCTTTTCGTGAAAATGCACAACGCGTCGTGACAAAAGGCTACCTCAATTTACAAAATAGAAATGATTTACTGTTAGTAGAGGATATTGCTGCAGATGAATGGATGGATGTGCAATTTGAACTGCAACCAACTATTTACAAGCTAAAAGAAGGAGATACTCTTCGTTTAGTCCTCTATACTACTGACTTTGAAATCACCATCCGTGACAAAACCGCTTACAACCTGACTGTTGATCTTGAACAGTCTACTCTTATTCTACCTTGTCAAAAGGTAGAATACTAGACTTTCATTATGGAAGATTTCCACTTAAACAGTTGAAACAAACATAAACTTGGTATCAAGTTCAATCCCAATATGGGCTTATAATAAGTCTACACGGGAGCTTGGATAAAAGATACTAAAACCCTAACCAACATGTGTATTCATTAATAATACTCGCTACCAGACCACATGTTGGAAAATCTCTGTGAATTGACATTAATCGTAAATTCACAACAAGTCGTGACAAAAGGCTACCCAAATTGAAGGATTTACTGTTAGTAGAGGATACCAATGTAAATAAACGGATAAATAGCCAATTCATCTGCACCAAACTAGTGACAAGTTAAAAGAAGGAGATTTCCTCCGTATAGTTCTCTATACTACTGACTTTGAAATCATCATACGTGACAATACCTCTTACCACTCGACTGACGTTCTCGTTCAGTCCACGCTTTCTGTACCTAGTACAAGGAGTAATATTTTATGAATAAATCTGAACACCGACACCAACTCATACGAGCTCTTGTAACGAAAAACAAGATTCATACTCAAGCTGAGCTACAAGCTCTTCTTGCTGATAATGATATTCAAGTTACACAAGCTACACTTTCAAGAGATATTAAAAGTATGAACCTTTCAAAAGTACGAGAAGAAGATAACTCTTACTACGTGCTCAATACAGGTTCAATCTCAAAATGGGAAAAACGTCTCGAAATTTACATGGAAGATGCTCTTGTCTTGATGCGTCCAGTTCAACACCAAGTCCTACTAAAAACCCTTCCTGGACTTGCTCAATCCTTTGGTTCTATCATTGATGCTTTGAGCTTCCCTGATGCTATCGCTACCCTCTGTGGTGATGATGTCTGCCTTGTCATCTGTGAAGATGCAGAAGCTGCTCAAAAATGCTTTGAAGAATTGAAAAAATTCGCTCCACCATTTTTCTTTGAAGAATAAGAAAATTCCGTGTCTCATGTGGCACGGAATTTTGTTATATTCTTTACTGAGATGGATTTTCTTTTTTAGTTCGTGCTAATCTCAGAGCACGATTTGGATTGAGACGATTAAATAGTTCTTCCAATTTCTTTTCATTCCAAACGTCTGCAGCGGAAACGAAATTGCCATCCGCATCTCGGAAAGATATCGGTTTATCTCCCATATCAGTCTCCTAGTCTACAAATTCAAACTCAAATTTACCAATGCGGACCAAATCGCCATCTTTAGCACCACGCGCACGAAGGGCTTCATCAACCCCCATACCACGTAATTGACGGGCAAATTTCATGACTGATTCGTCACGATCAAAGTTGGTCATATTGAAGAGTTTCATGAGTTTTTCACCAGAAAGCACCCATGTCGCATCGTCATCACGACTAATTTCAAAGGCTTTTTCTTCCTCGTCAAATCCGTAGTAAGCTTCTTCTTCCATATCTGACTCGTCATAGAGCAAGAATTCTGGTGTCTTGTCTAACAATTCAGCTGTGGCATCTAAAAGAGTAGCCAGACCTTGCTTGGTCAAACCAGAAATTGGGAAGATAGCTGGTAACTCTTCAAATTCATCATAGTTTTCAGCCAATTTTTTCTTGAAGACTTCAAGATTTTCCTGACTCTCAGGCATATCCATCTTATTGGCTACGATAATCTGTGGACGCTCCATGAGACGAAGATTGTATGACTCCAACTCCTTATTGATAGCTAGGTAGTCCTCATAAGGATCACGGCCTTCGCTAGCTGACATATCAATAATATGAAGGATGACACGTGTACGCTCGATGTGACGGAGGAACTGAGTTCCCAGACCAACTCCTTGACTAGCCCCTTCAATCAAACCTGGTAAATCAGCTACTGCAAAGGATTCACCTGATTGGGTACGAACCATACCTAGATTTGGCACAATAGTCGTAAAGTGGTAGGCACCAATTTTAGGTTTAGCTGAGGTAATAACACTTAAAAGTGTTGATTTCCCAACAGATGGGAATCCAACTAAACCAACATCAGCCAAGATTTTTAGTTCCAATTGTAACTCACGTTCCTGACCTGGTTCTCCATTTTCAGAGATTTCAGGTGCAGGATTTTTTGGTGTCGCAAATCGGATGTTTCCACGTCCACCACGACCACCGTGGGCAACGATAAATTCTTGACCATGTTCAATCAAATCTGTCAAGACCTTGCCAGTCTCTGCATCACGAACAGTCGTACCTTGTGGTACTCGAACTCTAAGATCCTCAGCACCACGACCATGCATCCCTTTGGTCATTCCTTTCTCACCAGAATCAGCCTTGAAATGACGATTGTAGCGAAAATCCATCAAAGTACGTAGTCCTTCGTCTACAACGAAGACTACATTGCCTCCTCGACCACCGTCACCACCCCAAGGACCGCCATTAGGGACATATTTTTCACGGCGAAAGGCAACCATACCATCGCCACCATTACCAGCCTTGACCTTGATCTTGGCTGTATCTAAAAACATACTCATTTTTTCTTCTCACTTTAAAAAAGGGCTGGGAAATCCCAGTCACAAAATTTTCTTAAATCTATTTTATAGATTACTGAGGGCACCAATTGCAGTTGCAAAAATACCCAAAATACTTGCTACTAACATGATAAGTACGATAAGCAAGGTTAATTTCTCAAACATCGTTTTTTTACGTTTTCCATTATCTCCAAATGCCATTTTTCTCTCCTTCGTTACATTCTATTTTCTATTATCTTAGCATGAATTTAGCTAGTTTTCAATAGTCACTTGATACTGGTGCAATAATCCATAAAATGATATAAGCTACAATTCCTGCCCCATAACAAAATGCAAGAACACCCCATATTACACGAACAATAGTCGGATCAATATCAAAATAATTTGCGACCCCAGCACATACTCCAGCAATTTTTTGATCACTACCACTTCTCATCAATTGTTTTTTCATAGCTGTTCCTCTTTCTATTCTTCACTGTCTTTCCAATAATCTCTGATGTTGATTAACTGTGTTTTTGAAGCCCTCAGCATGCGTCTAGAGCCTTTTACTGGCACAGCAACCACCTGTTGCGGTAAATACAAAACTGTCTTAAAGATACGCTGGCTGACCGTATCATCTTTGGCTAAATCTTTCTGGAAATTATTTGAAATAATAGCATCAAGATAAAACTCATGCACCCGTTTTCCAAAGTTCTCAGCTGAAATCTCGTACAACTTCTCTGATAAAGTATGCTCATTCATGTCTGGTGTTGCAATCAGGGCCTCCAGAATAGCTCCAGCCAAATCATGTTCACAGTAATACAAGGTTCCAAACATTTTATCACTGATCAGATTGTCCAGATAAGGATTTCCATGAGCAATGACAGGCGTTCCACTGGCTAAGCTTTCCAAGTAGGTCAAGCCTTGGGTTTCACTTGTCGATGCCGAGATGAAGAAATCCGCCGCCTTATAGTAAAGAGCTGTCTCACTAGGAGCAATCATCCCTGTAAAGACAACAGAGTCTTGAATCTCTAGTTTCTGGGCTTGCTCTTTGAGGTCATCCAGATAAGGACCATCCCCAGCTACCACCAGTTTAACCTTGTCTTCTTCTTTCAGAACTTCTGCAAAGGCTACTAATACTGCTTGAATATTTTTTTCATAGGAAATTCTGGAAAGACTCAGCAACATCTGTTCATCATCTTGAATCCCTAATTTACTACGTAGTTCTTTCAAATTTTCCTTCTTGATTTCCGGACGCTCAAACTTAGCTAATTCAATCCCAGTTGGAATGACTCGTTTTTCAACCTTAACCTTATAGTCAGATAGCAAGTCTCGGACAATCTCGCTCGGGCAAATGACTCCATCCACATCATGCAGGAAACCTCTGACCAGATACTTGACCATACTAGGACGAATCAGCAAACCCTTGGCAATATAATGCACATAGTCTTCATACTGGGTGTGATAGGTATGGATGACTGGAATCTTCAATTCACGCGCAATCCAAATCCCCAACAAGCCAAGAGAAAATTCTGTCTGAGTATGGATAATGTCTAGCTGATACTGCTTGGCAATTTCAAGCGCCTTGCTAAAACCTCGGTAGGCAAAGCGGCGATCCTTAAAAGCAAAGAAAGGAACACTTGGAATGCGGATAATTTGCCAATCTTCATAACGATTGACATCCTTATCTGTCGTCGTAAAGATAAAAACAGCATGTCCCTGCTTTTCAAGTTCGGTTTTCAAGGTTCGAATACTGGTCGCAACACCTGAAACCTGAGGAAAATAGGTATCTGTAAATAAACCAATTCGCATAGATTACCTCACTTTTTACTTTCTCCCTAAAGCGGCTTGTTTCTCATAAAAATCCAACCAGATTTGTAACAGATGCTCTTCAGAATACTCTCTAGAAATATTCTTAGCCTTTTCTTTGAGGTCTTTTAAGGCAGCAGGATTTGCTTGATATTCCAGAATAGCTTCTTTCATCTCTTCTCTATCTGCTGTCGCCCGATAATTTCCCTCCAAAATCACCTTATAAAGATCCAAATCACGCAACATAATAGGAGCTTCACAACTAGCAGCTTCTAGGATAGTCATAGGAAAGAGTTCATTGTAACTAGGCAACAAGAAAAGGTCCGCTAGGGCATACAATTCGCGCATCCGTTCGGGTGGCACAATACCTGGAAAAATCAAATTTTTAGGGGGATTCTCCATAATTTTCTTGTAGCGCTCATAACCATCTGTCATGCCACCAAAAGAGAAACCACCGGCCCAGATAAAGGTAATCTGAGGCAATTCCTCAGCCAGACGGATAAAATCATCAATCCCTTTGCGTTTCTGAACTTGACCAGCACCTACTACGATAAACTGATTGTCACTAAGACCTAGCTCTGTACGCAGTCTCGCTACCTCTTCCTGTGGAAGAGGATGCCATTTTTCCTTGTTGACAAAGTTAGGAATATAGGTCACTTTTTCACGTGGAATACCAGCTGCCACCAAATCCTCGATAAACATAGGATTGACCACAACCAAGTGCTCCATCCGGTTGTAAAAAGAAAATACATAGCGTTTCACAATTCCCTTTAAGAAAAATGGAATTTTCAAACTCCCCTCAAGTGTATCAGGCAAGAAATGTACATAGCCAATTTTCCTTCCTGAGCGTTTCTTTTGGAATGTTGATAAATAATAGGGGAAATCAATTGTATGAAAGTGAGTCACATCTGCCTCGATTGGAAGATTTTCTGTAACAATCAATTGGTCCTTGGCATCACGGTGAAGAAGACGAACTAATTCACGGTAGGCACCTGAAACTCCTTGTCCTGCTACTTTCTCACTTGAACTCAACATATTGATGCGTAATTTCTTTTTTTCCATAGCTACTATTATATCATTTTCTTTGAATAAAATCAGCAAAAGAAAGGAGAGACTAGAGGAAAAGAAGAGGAAATTTCCTCGCTTTTCCAATAATCTCTCACATGCTTTTATTTGTTTACTTAATGCCTAGGGCAATGCGTGCATAGCGACTCATTTTTTCAACAGTCCAGGCTGGATACCAAACTAATTTAACCTCAGTATCCGTTACTTCTGGCACCTCTGTCATGGCATCATAAATCTGATCCGTCAAAAGGTCTGCCAGGGGACAACCCATGGTTGTCAACGTCATATCAATCTCTGTTTGCCCTGTGTCGCCGTCAAAACGAATCTCATAGATCAAACCAAGATTGACAATATCGATTCCCAACTCAGGGTCAATAACTTCTTCCAAGGCTGATAAAATTCGTGTTTTGATGTTTTCAATTTGCTCTTCTGTATAAGCCATATTCATCCTCACTCTTAGTCTTCAATAAAATCACGAAGCGGTTTGCTGCGACTTGGTTGGCGTAGTTTTCTCAAAGCTTTAGCTTCAATCTGACGGATACGCTCGCGAGTCACGTTAAAGACTTTACCCACATCTTCAAGGGTACGCATTTTTCCATCATCTAATCCAAAACGTAGACGCAAAACATTTTCTTCACGGTCTGTAAGAGTATCTAAGACCTCATCCAACTGCTCACGCAAGACGATACGAGTTGTATAATCCACTGGATTTTCAATCACTTCATCTTCGATAAAGTCCCCAAGGTGGCTATCATCCTCTTCACCGATAGGAGTTTCAAGGGATACCGGTTCTTGGGCAATCTTCAAGATTTCACGAACCTTATCAGGTGTCATATCCATTCGTTCAGCAATCTGTTCTGGTGTTGGATCTTGTCCCAATTCTTGAAGGAGATTACGTTGTTCACGAACAAGCTTGTTAATCGTTTCAACCATGTGGACTGGGATACGAATAGTACGAGCTTGATCCGCAATAGCACGAGTGATAGCCTGACGAATCCACCAAGTTGCATAAGTTGAGAACTTGAACCCTTTAGAATAGTCAAACTTGTCAACCGCCTTCATCAAGCCCATGTTCCCTTCTTGAATCAAGTCAAGGAACTGCATACCACGGCCGACATAGCGTTTGGCAATAGAAACAACCAAACGAAGGTTGGCTTCCGCAAGGCGTTGTTTAGCTTCGATGTCACCCGCTTCAACAGCCAGTGCTAACTCTTTTTCCTCTTCATTGGTCAAGAGAGGAACGACTCCGATTTCTTTCAAGTACATACGGACAGGGTCGTTGACCTTAGCCGAAGTCGACCCAATCAAGTCCTCATCGCTGAGTTCTGGCTCTTCTTCTGCACTAAGAACACGCGCACTTGGATTTCCTTCGTTATCTGTGATAGAAATTCCTGCATCTTGAATCCGTTGCAAGAGATCTTCAATCCCATCAGCATCCAAGGTAAAAGGAATCACCAGACTAGCATTGATTTCATCATCAGTTGCTGTCCCTTTTTGTTTATGATTACGGATAAATTCTGCTACTTGTACATCAAATGTTGTTACTTCTTTTTGTTTTGTTGCCATTATTACTCCATTCTTCTCTTTTGGGAAATTAAACGTTCCAATTCTTCTAGGGCTGTGTCGGTATCTCCTACATGGCTAGCTTCCTGCACCTTCTTTTTGATTCTCATATTGTCCTGATTCAAGAGAGCCTTGTTTCGAGTCATTTCTACTTCACTTAGTTCCTGCGGAGACATCTCAGCAGGTAAATCCTGAGCTAAGACTTGGTACCAAGCTCTTTCAACTTCCTCTGTCTGTTCTGCTAGAACTTCTGGAGGAAGATTGCCATACTGACCAAGCAAGTCATATAAGACCTGAAATTCAAGTGTGTCAAATGCAAAGTCTTCTCGCAAGCGGTAATCGTTCAAAATAAGGGGGGATTCCACCATTCGATAAAGTAGATGGGCTTCCGCCCTCATAATAGCCGATAACTGCTTGGTGACAGGCATGGTGATTGGCGTCGGTCTGGAAATTCCTTCCATACGATTCTGCCTTTGCGCCTGACGACTCTCATTAACAATCTGCTCAATCTGGGCATAATCAAAGGATGCCAGACTGTCAGCTAAAATATGTATATAGCTGTTTTGAGCAGTGATAGACTTTTCTTGAATAATCAGGGGAGCTATTTTTTCAATAAACTCAATCTGAGCCTGCAGATTTTCACTATTTTCAGGCTTATACTGATGAATGTAGAACTCAATCGGACTAATACGAGTTTTCATTAACAGATAGGCCAAGTCTTCTGATCCATTTTTTTGTAGATACTCATCTGGATCCAAGTTATCAGGCATGCTGACGATCTGCACAGGCATATCACCAATTTCGTCCAGCGCTTTCAATGTCGCAGCTTGCCCAGCCTTATCGCCATCGTAAACAAGAACCAACTTCTTGGTTAGCCTTTTCAGATGCTCAACATGCTCACGACTCAAGGCTGTTCCCATAGATGCGACAGCATTTTCGATTCCAGCCCGATAGGCTGCAATGACATCCATGAACCCTTCCATCAGGTAAATCTCACTGGTTTTACCAGAAGATTTTTTTGCCCTATCCATATGATATAATTCGTAACTTTTGTTAAAAATTGCAGTCGATCGGCTATTTTTATACTTAGAAGTTTGTGAATCCGTTTTCTGCCAGATACGACCTGAGAAGGCAATGACCTTTCCCTGGTCATTTGTCAGAGGAAACATAATCCGATTGTGAAAGGTATCTACAAATTGATTAGCCTCCGATAGATAAAACAGTCCCGAATCCAAAAAATCCTCTTCACGATACTGGCCAGACAAACGTTGATACAGATAGTTGCGTTCTGGAGGTGCCAAACCAATCCGAAAATGTTTAAGCACTTCATCTGTCAAACCACGCTGATAAAGGTAGTTTCTGGCCTCCTCCCCCATGGTCGTTGTCATGAGAATAGCATGATAAAATTTGGCAGCATCTTCGTGCATATCATAAAGAGCTTGGTGGGGTGAAGCTGGCTTCTGTTCACTATAAAGCGGTTTTTCCACCTCTATCCCGACACGCTGACCTAAGATTTGGACAGCCTCCATAAAGGGAACTCCTTGATACTCCTCGATGAATTTAAAGACATCACCTGAGCGACCACAACCAAAACAGTGGTAAAACTGCTTATCCTCAACAACGTTGAAAGAAGGTGTTTTTTCACCATGAAAAGGACAGAGCCCTAGATAGTTCCGTCCTGCCTTTTGTAAAGAAATCACATCTCCTATGACTTCCACAATGTTGGCATTGTTTTTGATTTCTTCAATGACTTGTTTGTCAACCATACACAATACCTCCATGTTATCATAGTTTACTTTATATAGTATACTTTATTTCAGAAAAAAAGTAAACCATTTCACTCATTTTCCCTACTTTATTCAAAGAGTTGATAATAATCAGAGATTTTCATTTTTGCTTTTTCTTCTTGGTTCAAATCTTGGATAATTCGTCCTTCTTTCATGACAATCAAGCGATTGCCATATTTGAGAGCATCTTCCATATGGTGGGTAATCATAAGGGCTGTCAGCTGGTCTTTCTTGACAAATTCATCCGTCAATTCCATCAAGGCGACACTTGTCTTTGGATCAAGGGCTGCAGTATGCTCGTCTAACAAGAGTAATTCAGGACGCTTCAAGGTTGCCATCAAGAGACTCAAGGCCTGTCTTTGTCCACCTGATAAGAACTCAATCGGTGTATTCAAGTGTTTCTCAAGACCATTTCCTACTTTTTCAATGGTAGCCTGAAATTCATCCTTATAACTAGTCAAGCGTCGTGGTAACAGTCCACGCTTTTCACCACGAAACTTGGCAATCAAAAGATTTTCAGCGACCGTCATACGAGGAGCTGTCCCCATCTTTGGATCTTGGAAGACACGAGACAGATACTTAGCCCGCTTCTCTGGTGAAAACTTGGTAACATCGTCACCTAAAATACGGATGGTTCCACTGGTTAATGACAAGGTTCCTGCAATAGTGTTAAAAAGGGTTGATTTCCCAGCACCATTTCCACCTAAAATCGTGATGAAATCCTGTTCAAAAATTTCTAAGGAAACATCATTTAAAATAATCTTTTCTTCATCAAAGCCATTTTTAACGACTTTGGTTGCATTTTTTAATTCTACAATTGCTGTCATTTACTTAACTTGGCTCCTTTCAAGATTGTTTGCTTAAATGTTGGAATCATGAGGCAGACTGCTAAAATCAAGGCACTGTATAAACGAAGGTAACTTGTATTAAAGCCAAGAGCGATAACTGCCCACACTAAGAATTGATAGGCGATAGAACCCACAACGATGGCAACCAGACGCTCTGCCAAGCTCAAACTCTTGAAAATAACTTCTCCAATTATCAAACTTGCAAGCCCCACAACGATAACTCCAATTCCTCGAGATACATCAGCATAGCCTTCTTGCTGGGCAATGAGAGCTCCTGCAAGGGCAATCACACCATTTGATAAAACCAAGCCCATAAGCTCCATGCGTCCAGTATGAATCCCGAAACTTCTAGCCATATCAGGATTGTCACCTGTAGCAATATAGGCTTGTCCGAGTTTAGTGTCCAAGAAAAAGAGCATGAGAGCAATAACAAGACTGACAAAGATAAGACCTGTCAAGAGTTGATTCAAATCCGAATCAAAAGGCAAAACATCCTGAATTTGCTTGGTTCCAAGCAGGCCTAAATTCGCACGTCCCATAATCAAGAGCATGATAGAGTGACAGGAAGTCATCACCAAAATCCCTGAGAGCAAGGTTGGGATCTTCCCTTTTGTATAAAGAAGTCCTGCTGCCATTCCAGCCAAACAACCTGCTCCTACAGCAACAAGAGTCGCTAAAAATGGGTTCACTCCTTTGGTTATCAAAGTGACAGCAACAGCTCCCCCAAGAGGGAAGGAACCTTCTGTTGTCATATCTGGAAAGTTCAAAATCCTAAATGTCATAAAGATCCCCAGACCTAAAATAGCCCAGACAAATCCTTGAGAAATAATAGATAATATCATCTGTTTCTTAACCTTTTCTATATGATTTCTATTGTAAAAAATTGGAGGAGATGTCCCCAACTCCTCCATTACAGATTATTCAATCACTTGTCCTGCTTCTTTAAGAACAGATTCAGGAATCGTAATACCTAGCTCTTGTGCCAATTTTTTGTTAATTACTGACTTACCAGTTGAAAACACATTGACTGGAGTATCAGCTGGTTTAGCACCTTTCAAAACTTGCGCAATCATTTTACCTGTTGCCACACCAAGGTCATGTTGGTCAACTACAACGGATGCTAAACCACCAGCTTCTACCATTGCAGTTGCACTTGGGTAAATTGGTTTTTTAGCGGATTGATTACTTGAAACAACAGTTGAGAAGGCTGAAGCAATAGTGTTATCAATTGGAACCCAGATAGCATCGACCTTGCTAGTCATAACGTTAACTGTTGAAGCAATTTCATTTGTTGAAGGAACAGCAAATGTTTCGACTGTCAAACCTGCTTTTTCAGCATAAGCCTTAAATTCTTCGACTTGAGTTTTTGAATTGTCTTCGCTGCTTGAGTAAAGAGCTCCGATTGTTTTCACATTTGGTGTGAGAGCTTTGATGAGTTCAACTTGTTGTTGAGCTGGATTGTGGTCAGATACCCCTGTAATGTTGCCACCTGGTTTTTTCAAATCTTTAACCAAGTTAGCACCGATTGGGTCTGTAATAGCAGCCATGATAACAGGTAGGTCTTTTGTGGCGCTTGCCAAACCTTGAGCAGCTGGTGTAGCAATACCAACCACAAGGTCATTCCCATTTGCAACCAACTGTTTGCTCATTGTCGCAACCTTACTTTGGTCACCTTCTGAGTTCATAAAGTCAATTTTCAACTGATCATCTTTATAGCCTTCTTCTGCCAGTCCATCTTGAATCCCTTTATAAATCAAATCAAGAGATGGATGGCTCACAAATTGAAGGACACCAACTTTGGCAACTTTCTTTTCATTTTTAGCTTCTGGTTTATTCATTGAAGAGTAAATCAAGCTTCCTGCTACTAAGACTGCTAATGCAGCGATAATTCCAATTAAACGTTTATTTTTCATTCTATTTCTCCTTTTATTCCTTTAAAATACTTCACTTATCTAATACTCTTCGAAAATCTCTTCAAACCACGTCAGCGTCGCCTTACCGTACTCAAGTACAGTTTGCGGCTAGCTTCCTAGTTTGCTTTTTGATTTTCATTGAGTATAAACAAGTGACGCCATCGTTTTCTTTCCATACTAACCTCCATCAAAAAGTCCTCACACAAAAAACTTGTGTGAGGACGTCGATGCGCGGTACCACCTCAATTATAGGAAATTTCCCTATCACTCTGTCTCGCAATAACGAGATGCACTATAAGGTGTGCTCACCGAATTTTTATGATTTCAAATTCTAAATAACATTCAGCCCAATTTTCATCATCACCACTTATCTGTTTTCAGCTACCACAGACTCTCTAAAAAGTTTGAATGATTACTTTTCTGAATGGTTAAATTATATCATTTTTCAACTACTTGTCAAGACTCTTTTAGCATTTTTTTGAAAGATTCAAAAACTTCCCCTATAGAAAAGAG
>NZ_JBKOTR010000016.1:0-38422 GCF_049738015.1 Streptococcus sp. CL5.50 | reverse complement strand
GCTGACTGTCCGTCAAATAAATGCTAAAGGCACTCCAGAAACACAACCAGAAGCACCAGACTTCACAGGAGGTGTAAACGCACCGGATGCACCAATAAGTGAAGTGCCAGAATACACAGACCCAATTGGATCGACTGGTGTAGATGGAAATGGAAACCTCATCATACCACCAAGTGTAGATATTCCTGAGTTTATGGGTGGAACAAGTACACCGGATGCACCAACTCATGAGTTCTCAGAGTTTAATGGGAACATTGCTATAAATGGTGAACTTCCAGAACCAGCTCAATTACCAAAAGTTAAACTGATTATTACTAAATGGGTTGATGAAAACGGTAATGAGTTGAAACCAGCAGATGCGAAAACTCCTAAAGTATTAGGTGAGGAAAATGAAGCATTTGAACATGGTGAAATCGAAGGTTATGAATTTGTAAGAACTGAAGTAGATGAAAATGGAGAAGTAGTTACACATATCTTTAGAAAAGTTGCCTCTTCAGGAGTAACTCAAACAAATGATAATGTGAAACCTGAACAGACTCCAGATGCTCTTCATATTTCTACAAATGAAACACATGCTAAACCAGAAAAAGATGAAGTGAAACAGAAAGAAACTCAAACAACCTTGCCGAAAACTGGTACGGCAAATAGTTTAGGACTCTTATCTGTAGCAACAAGTTCAATTCTTTTTGGATTAGGCTTCTTCATTTTAAGTAAAAAAGAAGACGAAGAATGATCTTTGACGAAGTTAATGAATACAAGAATGTAAAATATATTCGGTGAATAGAAATATCCCCTAACGGTCAGTAATTGTTAGGGGATGTTGTATTATTAATTTTATTGTATTTCTTTCTCAACTACATAAGCTCCGAAAACTAAAAAGTGATAACTTCTTGATTTTTAAAAGGATTATATATGTAAAAATTGAGGATTTATCTCTTAAAAGAACTTGATTTCAGTGATAATTTACCATAAATATCATAATGTAGAAAAACCAGATCTTAAGATATAAGCTCGTAAAGCTAGCCAGTTCTCAAAACGTTAAGAACCAGCTACAATACAGCATTTACAACACTTCATGGTTCACACCATGGGGTGTTTTTTTGATGATTTTTAGTAAAATTCACACCATTACTTTTTAAGATTGCGATAAGCAATCTCTCCAACAGCCATTGGAATGACATTTGAAGTGTTGACATAAGTCTTAGTTACTTCTTTATCACTGTGAGTTAAAGCTTCTGAAATAGCTTCGAGTGAGAGTCCTGCTTGTTTTGCAAGTGTCGTTCCTGTATGTTGCAGTTTATGAGGTGTAACATGTGCTAGTTCTTTATATCGCTTTCTGATATTTTTCATTTTATTGTTTAGATAGTCAGCATGTAAAGGCTTGTTGATGTTTCCTTTTGTGTCGATATATGTAAAAACAAATTGTTCTGGATTACTGATGATGCCAAACTTTGCTAGTTCATATCTTTGTTGTTTTTTCCAAGAGGAAAGAACCTGAAGTAAGTCATTAGAAAAAGAGAAAATAGGATAGAATAAACTCTATTTCAGGAGAAAATGAAGCAAATATTTCCATAATAAAACGCATATGATCAAGGTTGTTCAGTAAAAGCTTGATAGTATACGTTTTATCCTAGAAATATTTACTGGATTTTCTTTTCAAACTGACTTTTTAAGAAGTTGCCTTATCAACAATTTTAAAGAAATTTTTGGAGCTATGTTGGACTGAAAGATATTGTGCTGATGATAATCTAAAAAATTATCATTTAACTTATCTTTGGAAAAACTGTAGAATTTCAAAAATTACTACAAATCTTGAATTTTACTTATCATTTCAATGATTTAAATTGCTTACATTTTATTTTGATATGTTTTACGGTAATCTCCAGGAGAAAGTCCAGTCCTTTGTTTAAAAATTTTAGTAAAGTAAGAATAATTATCATACCCTACTTGACAAGATACTTGTGATATCGAGATATTGGTTTGAGATAGGAGAGATTTAGCAGCATTAATGCGCTTATCCGTTATATATTTAACAAGAGTTTCTCCAGTTTCTTTTTTAAAAATTCTAGCTAAATGATCTGCACTGAGGTAAACCATATCTGCTAATATAGAACGATTTATATCCTCATAGTAGTGATGATCTATGTATTCGACAATGCGTTGAATACTATTTTTCTGGTTTTCAATGTTTGTTGCAAATTTCTTAGCATGTGACCAGTAATAATCAAAGTAATCCTGAAAAGATTCAATTGAATGAAAGCGTCGTTGGAATAAGAAATCATGAGTGCTGTTTTGGAACAATTTATGTGCCGAAATTCCTTTTTGATCTAGATATATTCCTATTTGTTGAGTCCAATCTAGTAAAATTTGTTGTAGTGTGAAAGTAGGAATTTGAGAATTATAAGCAAGTGAATTAATTTTTTCTCTTAATTCGTATTCACTTAAGGTATCTAAAAAAGTAATTGAAAGAGTTTCTGTTTTAAAAGAAGTTGGAAAACTATGTGGAACACATATAATAGTATTCCAATAAGCGATATACTGTTCATTATAAGTGTAGAGTTCTTTAGTATGAAATAAAATATCGGATATTTTATGGCAACTCTTATATATAATGTTGGAGCATTTACTAAAGTTATTAGAAATTTGAGAATGAATCTCACATGCTAATTTGTCACTACGTTTTGATGAGTCTACTCTAAAAAGACAAACATATTGATCAACCTGGCTTTCCATCTTAAACAAACTTATCAGTTTATAAGAAGGTTGTGAAATTCTTTGAAGTTCTCTTTTTAGTTGAGAAGTCCATGATGGAGTTTCTATAGAATAATCTTCTTCATTAAGATTAATTGTTAAAACTGCAAGGAAAAAATACTGGTGTTTTTTAAGAATAAAATCTTGTTTGCTCGCTATGTTTTCTAGTTCATCAATGCGAGAAATTTGAGGTTTTCTAAGGTAATCATACCAGAAATTATCTTCTATTTGTAAAAGCGAATCATTTTTTCCATTTAAGTTATGATTCTCAATTTTACTAATGGCTTTTTGAATAATAAATTCTAATTTTTCAAAGTTAATGGGTTTTAGATAGTATTCGAAGCTTTGCAATTCAATTGCTTTTTGAGCATAGTTGAAGTCGGCGTAATTAGTTAAAAAAATTGTTTTTATATCATATTTTTCATTTCTAATCCAAGATAAGAGTTCGAGGCCGCTGCCTTGAGGCATTTCTATATCGCTTATCATGAGATCAATAGGATGCTCTCTAATAATATTTTGAGCTTGAGAGAGGCTATAGGCAACATAAACAATGTCAATGTGTAGTTTATCCCAATTTATTTTCTCTCGTAAAGCTTCAATGATAAAACGATCGTCATCAACTAATAAGATGTTCATTATAACCTCCGTCTATAATCTTGTATGGAATGAGTAAAAGAATTTTAGCCCCACCTTCTTCATTATTTTTAAATGTAATAGTATAGTCATTAGGATAGAGAAGATTTAAACGTTCGATGGTGTTTGTGATCCCAATATGATGTCCATCTTCTGTTATTAGAGACTGTTTCTGATTTAGTTTTGATAAAATTTCTTCAGAGAAACCTGGACCATTATCCTCGATACAAATCTGAATATAATCTGAGTTCTCAGTTTTTACTTTTTTTATCGATAGCAAAATTGTAAATAAATTCTGAAATGAAAAACCGTGTTTGATTGTGTTTTCAATAAATGTTTGTAAAAGTAATGATGGGACAAGAGTATTTTGTAAATCAGAATTGTAGTCTAGTGAAAAGTAGATGCTATTTCCATATCGAATTCGTTGTATTTCTAAATAATCTTTAATATGCTGAACTTCATCTTTAAGTTCTGAAAAATCTTGATTAGCCATAAATAAATGACGGAGATAATTTGAAGTTAGGATAGTTAATTCTTCAATTTCCTTATAGTTTTTTGTTTGAAGCATACTATGAATCATTGATAACATATTTAAGTAGAAATGCGGACGGATTTGGTTCTTTAGATAATTAAGTTCTATCTTCTTAAGTTCTAGTTGTGAATGGTATTCTCGTATTTTTAATTCTTGCATATCAAATATTACTTTATTAAGTTTATCATTTGCCTTATCAATTTCTAGTATACCTTCAGATATAAAAAATTCAGAAGGGGGGATGGAGTCCCCAAGTTGAGAGAGTCGCTCAGTGAGTCTTGTTATTGGTTTAATCATCCATTGACGAATATACAGGATAATGATGATTGATAAAATGGTGATAATGATAGGAACAGCTGATAAAAATACTTCTAAGAGTGTGATATTTCTAAAGACTTCGGCATAATCGACTAAAACATAAATATCGAAAGGTAAATGCGTTTTTTCATTTTGGGCATGAATTAGGTAATTAGAGGACGGTATATTGTTAGGCTCTTTTAGGGAGAGTTTACCATTATTACCAATATTAAGTTTATTGAGAGGTTTTAGGATATCTTCTGAAGATATGACGGCATAAATGATTTTTCCTTCGTAATGAACAGATTTAACTAAGTATTCGCTGTTTTTAGTAGTTACATTTTTCCACTTACGGTCACTTATATCGCTACTTAGTGATTTTAGATATGTTTTTAACAGTAAATAATCTTCATATGGAATATAAAGATTGGAGACATTTATAAAATGATCAGTACTATCGGTTTCTAATAAGAATGTCATATGAGTTTCATTTTGATATTCAAACTCTGTAAAGCTAGTTTGAACTTTTTTAAGATTTTCTTGATACTCAAGAAACGTTTGTACATGATTTAATTTCTCTAAAGATTCATTATGCGTTATTGTTGAGTACATAAAGCGTTCTACAGAATGCAATTTCTCATTAACAGAATCAGCATAAATTTCAATTGAACTACGTAGGTGTACTATATTTTGGTTTTTAATAAAATTTCTGGTTATGTTACTCATAGCAATATTGATTAAAATATTTATCAATAGTAGTACAAGTAGGAGTTTAAAGAAAAAATGAATGGAATGTTTTTTTGATAAGTCGTGATTTAATTTCATATACTATTCTCCTCTTAAAATTATAGCACTTTGAAAATACGATATCATGTAACAAAACAGATATGTTTTATCAAGATGTCGGAAAAGTAATAGTTTTTAAAATTAAAAAACTGAAAAATTGATAAACCTAGTCCAAAAAGTTCTATTAAGGGAATTCTATATGGTGTAAAATAATCGTAGAAAATCAGATGGGAGGAAAAACATGAAAGTAGCATCTCAACTTCATAAAATAAAATTAAAGCATAGTATTCCGTTATATATATTACTTTTTCCTTCAATATTGCTATTAATTTTATTTTCCTATATTCCCATGTTGGGACTAATTATTGCATTTAAAGACTATTCACCAGCCAATGGTATCTTTGCTAGTCAGTGGGTAGGATTTAAGTACTTTACTCAATTTTTCTCATCATTCCAATTCGGGACAACTATGTTCAATACATTAAAAATTTCACTTTATAGTATTGTAGTAGGATTCCCCTTACCTATTATACTAGCTATCATTAGTAATCAGTTAAGAGTTGGGAAATTTAGAAAAATATTTCAAGTGACAACTTACTTACCCCATTTTATCTCTACAATGGTTATGTGTGGGATGATTATATTATTTTTATCTCCTACTAGTGGTTTGTTAGCGAATGTATTTAAGTCTGTTGGAATTACTATTCCAGATTTTTTATCAAAACCTAGTAATTTTGCAGGTGTTTATGTTTGGAGTGATGTATGGCAACATATTGGTTGGGATAGTATTATTTATCTAGCAGCGCTTTCTGCAATTGATCCTACATATTATGAGGCTGCAACTATGGATGGTGCCTCTAGATTACAAAAAATTAGGCATATAGAATTACCATTACTTTTGCCAACTGCTATGATTTTACTAATATTAAGAGCAGGTAGTTTATTAAGTGTAGGTTTTGAGAAAGTGTTACTACTACAGAATCCACTTAATTTAGCAGGAAGTGAGATAATTTCGACCTATGTTTATAAAGTTGGTATGGTGAACTTTCAGTATAGTTATTCGACAGCTATAGGGTTATTTAACACCGTAGTCAATCTAATAATTTTGTTATCTGTTAACTGGTTCTCGAAAAGATATACTAGAACGGGTCTTTTTTAAAGGAAGGAGTGCTCAAGGTGAAATGGTTTCATAAATCAAGAAAAACAAACTCTGAATTATTATTTGATATAGTTACCTATGGTTTAGCAATTTTCCTTATCCTGTTAATTGTTTATCCGTTATGGTTTGTAGTGATTGCATCTTTTAGTAATCCTTCAGATGTTGCAAATGGAAAGGTATGGTTTATTCCTAGAGAATGGAAATTAGATGGATATTTACGTCTTATTCAACAACCTTTATTCTTACGTAGCTATCTAAATACCATTTTATATACTGTTGTTGGTACCTTAGTTGCTTTAGTAGTCAATATTCCAGCTGGTTATGCTTTATCTAGAAAAGAATTAGTTGGTAGAAAATGGATGAGTATTCTATACATAATCCCTATGTTCGTATCAGGTGGCTTGATTCCTACCTACTTAACAGTAAAGAATGTTGGCCTAATTGATACATTTTGGGTAATGGTAATACCTTTTGCGGTTTCATCATACAATATTATTGTTGCTAGAACTTTCTTTAATAATAGTATTCCAGACGGGATGTGGGAGGCTGCGCAAATTGATGGATGTGGTACAATTCGTTATTTTATTAAGATAGTCGTTCCTTTATCAAAAGCTATTATAGCAGTTATTGGACTTTGGACCGCAGTTGGTATTTGGAATTCGTGGTTTAATGCTTTAATTTATTTAACGAATGAAAATTTACAACCATTGCAATTAATTTTACGACGTTTACTAATTAGTAATCAAATGTTACAATCGCAAGCAACAGGAGAAGTTGCATCAGATCTTCGTATCAAAGCCGATATGATGAAATATGCAGCAATTGTTATTTCAACCGCTCCGATAATGTTGCTATATCCCTTTGTTCAAAAATATTTTAATCAAGGCGTAATGATTGGCGCGTTGAAAGAATAGGAGAAAAACATGAAAAATAAATCATTTACATATTTGTTCTTAGGAACAGTTACACTTGCTGGCTTAACAGCCTGTGCAAATTCTAATAATGCGAATAAGGATGATAAGTCTGGAGAAGATTCTTATAAAATCACAACTGTTCGTTGGTCTGACTGGGGGGAAGATTATCATAAAGGTTTTCTAACTGATTCTGCCAAAGAATCAGGTATCGATGTTAAATGGGATACACTTGTAGCTGCAGATTGGGCAGATAAGAAATCTGTGTTGGTTGCTAGTGGAGATTTACCAGATGCATTTTTAGGTTCAAATGCTTTTACAGATTCAGAAATTGCTCAGAACCAATCTTTATTTATTCCATTGGAAGATTTAATCAAAGAAAACATGCCAAATTTAACTAAGGCTATGGAGAAAGAACCTAAGATTAAAGCTATGATTACTTCACCAGATGGTCATATCTACAGTCTACCTAAAAAATTACCGATGCGTCCTACTGTAGCTAATCAGCTATTTATTAATAAAAAGTGGCTGGATAATTTAGGATTAAAGGTTCCAGAAACTTATGATGATTTAGTAAAAGTACTACAAGAATTTAAGGATAAAGATGCGAACGGAAATGGAGACGCTTCTGATGAAATTCCATTCGGAGCAGGAAACTTTGATCCAACATTCTCATATATTCTTCCGTTCAATAATCGTTTAGGGGCAGATAATACATATGAAATGTCTGTAAAAGATGGAAAACCAGTCTACCTTCGTACAGAAGAAAGTTATAAACAAGGGATTGCAGCAATGCACGAATCTTATAAAAAAGGTTTGATTGATCCGGAAATCTTTACAGAAGATACCTCTATGAGTGTAGCAAAACGTATGGATAAGGGAGTATCTAGAGTAGGTGTTTCTAGTGGTTGGACAGCAGATGCAACGTTTGGCTTACATTCAAGTGAGTATATTGCTCTACCTGCTTTAAAAGGTATGGATGGTAAACAATATGTCTTTTCTGATCCAGATCATTACAACTATGGTCGAAATGAAATTTTGATTACAAATAAGAGCAAAAACCCTGCTAAATTATTGAAATGGTTGGATAAATTATATACAGATGAAGCAAGTATTCAGAATTTCTATGGATCATTTGGAATAGCTACTGAAAAGAATGGTGATAAGTTTAAAGTGTTACCTCCTAAAGATGGTAAATCAGCTGATGAATGGGCATGGATTCATTCACTTCGAGATTTTGGTCCTAAATACGTAAGCGATGATATCAATAGTCGCGTAGAAATCGATCAAACACAAGGTGATGGATTGAAATTGAAGATGGACCAAGATTTGAAACAATTTGCGTTGCCAGCTTACCCTAATGTGATTTATTCACAAGAAGAACTTAACAAATTATCATCAATCTATGTGAGTATTGAATCTTATGTCAAACAACAAGCATCTAAATGGGTAGTTGAAGGCGGCATAGAAAAAGAATGGGACTCATACAAAGAATCTCTTAAGAATATGGGATTGGACGAATTTATGAAGATTCAACAGGAAGCATATAATCGTTACCAAAAAGAAGTAAAAGAGTAATATTTTATATGAACTCTTGGTTGTATGAACAAGGGACTAGCTAATTACAGGAAGCGAGACTGATAACATCAGATTATCTCGCTTCCTTTATTCTAATTTTTAAAGAAATTTGGAAATGTTTTTTAATAATTTAGGTAATATTTTTGTGCAACTGACATTCTAAAATATAGAGTTAAGACGATTGATTTTATGGAGATATCTATTATGCAAAAATTATTTTCATTAGATGGAAAAGTGGTTAGAATTTTAACTTTTTTGACAGATTTAATTATTTTAAATACTCTATTTATTGTTAGTTGTATTCCAATAGTTACAATTGGGGCATCACTAACTTCTCTTACGACAATGTGGTATCGTATTTTAAAAGGTAAAGATACCGATATTACTTATCATTATTTTCGGATCTTTAGACGAAATTTTAAACAGTCAACTTTTATTTGGTTGTTTATCCTCCTAATAGAATTACTTTTATATGTGAACTATTGTCTTTGGGGCTATTCAAGTTTATTTTCAGAGTATAGTTTATTGTTAGTGTTGCCCTTTTTATTTGTTATAATACTTTTTATGAGTGTTGTTTTTCCCTATATTGGTCTATTTAAAGATAATCTAAAAAATAGTATTGTAAATAGCGTATTAATTTGTATTTTAAATCCAATACAAGCTATCATGTTGGTTTTATTTAATATTTCTGTACTGTATATGAGTTTCAGTAGTCCAGAACGGGTTTTAACAGCTATTTACGTATTTACATTTGGAGGCTTTGCTTTTTGCGGATTGATGAATGTAATGATAACGAATAAAATGTTTGATAAAGTAAAGCAATTTACTAAAAGGAGGAAACAAATTGAAAATTTTTAAGGGAGAGTTTTATCGAATCTCTGTATTAACAGCCAAGCTAGTAAGGTTAGAATACTCTCAAACTGGAAGTTTTGAGGATAGGACTACACAACTTATCTATAATAGAGATTTTGGTCAAGTTTCGTTAGATTATATCGAGACATCAAATGTACTAGATATTATGACGGACTATTTTCATCTGCACTTTAATAAAGGAGAATTTAACGCTGAAAATTTATTTATAGAATTAAAAGGAAATTTTGCTGTATATGGTAGTCGCTGGTATTTTGGTGAATCTATTGAAACGTTAAAAGGAACAGCTCGGACTCTGGATAAGGCAGATGGAGCAATCTCGTTAGAAGATGGAATTATTAGCCGAAATGGTATAGCCTTATTGGATGATTCTCAAGGTTTTATTTGGGATGAACAGTCTGGTTATATTGAGAGAGAAAATCAAATTGACCTGTATTTCTTTGCCTATGGGCATGATTATAGAGGAGCAATCAGAGACTTTTACCATTTGACTGGTTCAACACCTTTGTTGCCAAGATATGCTTTAGGTAATTGGTGGAGTAGGTATTGGCCTTATACGTCGGATGAATACTTGGATTTAATAGACAGATTTGAAACAGAGAAAATTCCATTATCTATTGGTGTTTTAGATATGGATTGGCATATAACTGACATTCCAGCCCGTTTTGGAAGTGGCTGGACAGGATATAGTTGGAATAGAAACTTAATACCTAATCCAGAACAGTTATTGCAACAACTTCATGATAGAAAGTTAAAACTCTCCTTAAATGTCCATCCTGCTGATGGTATACGGGCTTATGAAGAAGCTTATCCTCGAGTTGCCAAACGATTGGGGTTAAATGTAGAACTAGAAGAACCTGCTATTTTTGATTTTTTTAATCCTTCTTTTAGGGAAGCTTACTTTAAAGATGTTCATTATGAGCTAGAAAAGCAGGGAGTAGATTTTTGGTGGATTGACTGGCAACAAGGGACACAAGGCATGTTGGATCCACTATGGCTTTTAAACCATTATCATTATCAGGATAGTTGTAAAAATGCAGAAGGTGGTTTGATTTTATCAAGATATGCAGGGCCGGGTAGTCACCGCTACCCTGTTGGTTTTTCAGGAGATACTATTATTAGTTGGAATTCCTTAAGATTTCAACCTTATTTTACAGCGACAGCATCTAATATCGGTTATAGTTGGTGGAGTCATGATATCGGTGGACACATGCTAGGGGATTATGACGAAGAGCTACAAACCAGATGGCTACAGTTTGGCGTTTTTAGTCCGATTACTCGCTTACATAGTTCTAGAAGTCCCTTTAATAGTAAAGAACCTTGGTTTTTTTCAGAAACAACATCTAAGATTATGAAGAAATACCTTCGTTTGAGACATCAGATGATTCCCTATCTATATACTATGAATGTAAAGACACACGAGGAAGGTGCCCCATTAATCAGCCCAATGTATTATTTCTACCCAGAGAATGATGAGAGCTATAATGTTCCAAATCAATACTTTTTTGGAACAGAACTGATGGTGGCTCCCATTGTAGAAAAGATGGATTTGGCATTCCAATCTGCAAAAGTGGATGTATGGTTCCCTGAAGGTGAATGGTATGACTTCTTTTCAGAGAAAAAGTACACAGGTGGTGTGAAGTTAAGTGTTTATAGAGACATTTCGACGATACCTGTGTTTGCAAAAAGTGGTGCAATCATTCCTTTGGTTGGTTCCGAGATAGATATGGGTGTTGATTTACCTGAAATTGTAGATTGGTATGTATTCCCAGGCAAACAACATTCTTTTGAAATGATTGAAGATCAAAATGGTCAAAGATATAAAACAAGATTATCAATCAACTGGGAAATGGGGATGGTAGAGTTAACATTACAAGGAGATTCTAGTATCGTTCCAAGTAATAGAAGGCATAGAATTCATTTTAAAGGAACGAATGTGTCTATAATTGAATTGCCAAATAAGAATGATACAGCTAGATTTGAATGTAAAGATCATAAAAGGACATCCCTAAATGACGAAGTTTTTAGACTACTAAAGACTGCTTCTCTTCCATATGAATTAAAAGATAGATTGTTAAATCAATTCATCAATGCCAAAAATTCTCATGAGTTAATGAATATCTTGCATCATCAGGATAAGGAATTGAGAGGGCGTTTGTTGGAAATGATATTTACTAGCGAAAACTAATTGAGACATTTCGTACACAATTTCAATTATTTAATGTGTAATGGTTTTACATCTCTATGCTTATTGGCTTGTATTTTAGTAATTACAAGTTTGGCATAGGGATGTTTTTGTTTACTGAAGAGGAAAGGATAAGTATGTTTCAAGGTTTGGAACATTTTTAAACTAAACAAGAGCAAATTTTTAAAGGTGATTTTTCAAAGTAACTTCCACTTTTCATTATGATTTATGTGCCGATTTTTGCATGGTTGTGGGGGAAAATGGGTAAAAAGCAACCGTCCTCTTCTAAGAAATTTGCTTACGGTTTATTTGCAGCAGGTTTATCCTTCTTGTGGATGATGTTACCAGGGATGATCTTTGGGACAGATGTTAAGGTCAGTCCTTTCTGGTTGATTATGAGTTGGGCTATTGTGATTGTGGGGGAAATGTTGATTTCGCCTATTGGTCTATCAGTTACTAATAAGCTGGCACCAAAATCCTTCCAAGCACAAATGATGTCTATCTGGTTCTTGAGTAATGCAGCTTCCCAAGCTATCAATGCTCAAATTGTAAAATTTTATACAAGCGAAACTGAAGTAGCTTACTATGGAATTGTTGGAGGAATTACGATTGTATTCGGTATTATCTTACTCTTCTACGTTCCACGTATTGAAAAACTAATGTCCGGTATCAAATAGAGAAAAACTGGAATTTCTGTAGGGATTTTAAAAGCTAGATCAATTATTTATTCAAAGGATTTAGTTCTGTATTGTATAGGGCTAGGTCCTTTTAGTTTGATTAATACTCTTCGAAAATCAAATTCAAACCGCGTCAACGTCGCCTTGCCGTACTCAAGTACAGCCTGCGGCTAGTTTCCTAGTTTGCTCTTTGATTTTCATTGAGTATAAAACTCACGATGTTTCTGCTTTTCCTAGTGGACATTTGTCTACTTTTTTTATATAATAAAACTAAACCAAATTGGTTGAGTTTTAAAAATATGGATTCAAGCATCGATTAGTCTTTCTAAGGGAGATAATGTCCATTAAATCATCATAATAGGAGGTGAAGTATGTATCAGCCAGAAAAATTAAAGGCTCGGAGGAAAGAGTTAAAACTGACACAGAGGGAAATTGCAGAGCAACTTGGGATTAGTTTCCAGGCTTACTCAGCTTGGGAACGTGGAGTCAAGGAACCGTCCAAGGAGAAGGTAGTCCAGCTAGAGAACATTTTAAAAGTACCCAAAGGATATTTTACTCAGATCGAGATTGTCCGTCTCTACCATAGCCTCTCCAAGCAAGGGCAGGAGAAGGTTGTTCTCTATGCTCGTAACCTATCTCAAGAGGAGCAAGCTCAAAAAGTGACAGCTATGCCAGAGCGCTTCTACGAGTACCGTGTTTATGAACGCATGTCAGCAGGGATTGGGGCTTCGGTCTATGATGATCAGAATTTTGATACGGTTTACTTTAATGAGGAGTTGGCTCATGATTTTGCGTCATGGGTGTCTGGGGACTCCATGGAACCTAAATACCAAAATGGTTCAGTAGCTCTGATTCGAGAGACAGGATTTGACTATGATGGAGCGGTTTATGCAGTGGTTTGCAACAACCAGACCTATATCAAACGGGTCTATCGAGAGGAGAATGGATTGCGTCTGGTCTCTATCAATCCTAAATATAAGGATATTTTCATCTCCTATGAGGAAGATCCTCGGATTGTGGGGATTATCGTTGGGAACTTTGTGCCGATGGAGGGCTAGCCAATGGGCTACTTTGATTATTCTAGAGAGCCCAAAAGTGACATTGCATTTGTCGATATAAAATCCTTTTATGCCAGTGTTGAGTGCGTGAAAAGGGGCTTACATCCGCTGAAAACCTCGCTTTGTGTCATGAGTCGCGCGGATAACTCAACTGGTCTTATCCTAGCCTCCTCTCCCATGTTTAAGAAGATTTTTGGCAAGTCAAATGTTGGTCGGGCCAATGATCTGCCTTTTGATATCAAAACGCGAAAATTTTCCTATTACAATGCTCGAAAGCAAGGGCTACCTACCGACTCAGACTATGTTCGCTACATCGAAGATTGGGCCCAAGTGACCTTGATTGTGCCACCCAGGATGGATGAGTACATCGCAGTCAATATGGAAATTCAGCGAATCTTTCAAAACTATGGCAGTCCAGATGATATTTATCCTTACTCTATCGATGAGGGCTTTATTGACCTGACTAGTTCGCTCAACTATTTCATCCCAGATAAGAGTCTCTCTCTCAAAGACAAGCTGGATATGCTTTCTGCTCGTATTCAGAGAGATATTTGGAGGCAGACAGGGATCTACTCTACAGTGGGCATGTCAAATGCCAATCCTTTACTGGCCAAGTTGGCTCTGGATAATGAGGCCAAGCACACTCCGACCATGAGGGCCAACTGGTCTTACCAGGATGTGGAAGAGAAGGTCTGGTCCATTCCCAAGATGACCGACTTTTGGGGGATTGGCAGGGGGATGGAGAAACGCTTGCATGCTCTGGGGATTTTTTCCATCAAGGAATTGGCAACCAGCAATCCCGACCAGCTAAAGAAAGTTCTGGGTCAGGCTGGTCTGCGTTTGTGGTTTCATGCTAACGGAATTGATGAGAGCAATGTTCATAAGCCCTATAAAGCCAAATCCAAGGGCTTGGGGAATTCTCAAATCTTGCCGAGAGACTACGTGAAGCTACGGGATATTGAAATTATTCTTCGAGAAATGGCGGAGCAGGTGGCTATTAGATTGAGAAGGTCTGGCAAGAAAACAACCCTTGTCTCTATCTATGTCGGTTTCTCTAAACAGGAAGTTAGACCGTCTATTCACACACAAATGAAGGTCGAACCGACCAATAATACAGCTGTCTTAACGGGTTATGTTTTGAAGTTATTTCATAACAAATACACTTCTGGAGCGGTCAGAAGTGTCGGAGTTAACTATTCAGGATTTGTGGATGAGTCCTTTGGTTTGATATCTCTCTTTGATGATGTTGACAAGTTAGAAAAAGAAGAAAGGCTCCAGACGGCCATTGACTCCATTCGGGAACAATTTGGTTTCACTTCCCTTTTAAGAGCCAATGCACTGGAAGAAGGCTCTAGGAGCCTTGCCAGAAGTAAGCTGATTGGGGGACATTCTGCTGGAGGATTAGATGGCTTAAAATGATTGATCGTTCTTATTTACCTTTTCAATCTGCGCGAGATTATCAAGATCCAGGTATGCAGAAGTGGATGGGATTTTACCTTTCAGAACATACTAGTTCGCTCAGTGAAGAAAAAAAACGTGTTGATTTTTCGATAGATTTGGACCCAGTTGAGAAACTACATTTACTTTCTCAGCTTTATGTTGGCCAACTTAAGGGGAGTTTTGTGGTCAAGGAAAAGAAGCAGAAGGCGACTATCATCGGTGTGGTGAGAGAGTTATCACATCAGACTCTATCTATTAGGACAAACGAGGGATATAGGTTGATAGAGGTTGCAGATATCCTAGAAATTCGACTGTGGGAGGAGGGAGTTTATGACTAGAAAAGAGCTGTATGAAAACAAACTGCAGATGGATTATTTTTCAGATGACTATATTCGTTTTGAAGAGGATTTTCAAAAATATTCTGCCATGAACGTACCCTTGACTTTTTTGATTGATGACATCCTACGAACCATGGCGATGAATCAGAAAAACTACTTTGTCTTAAACAAGGAAAATGCCAAGGATGGGCGGGAGCATAGCTTTTATTTTAGGGTGGTAACGGAAAAAGCGTGTCCTAGAAATAGGACCTATGTATATGCTGGGGTTAAAAATAGTAGTCAGTAGAGGGGAGTCTGCTGTAAATGTATCATTTTTACAACACTTCATGGCTCATATCATGGGGTGTTTTTCTATTCAAGTCAAAGCCCATCAAAAAATCCCACTATTCTTAGGCTAAAGGAGAACTAATAATAGTGAGATTGTGAAATTATAGTAGTTTTTGTATCGCCTCTTCAATTTGTTTTGGGTCTGTTTTTGAAGAGAAGCGTTCAAAGACCTGCCCATCACGACCAATGAGAAACTTAGCGAAATTCCATTCGACTCGTTTTCCCAGTGGGCCAGATTTTTGTTCTTTCAACCAAACATAGAGAGGGTCTGCTTCCTTACCGTTGACCTTGATCTTGGCAAAACGTGGGAAGGTGGTTTGATAATGTAGGCTACAGAAGGCGTTGATTTCCTCTGCGCCGCCTGGTGCTTGTCCCATAAACTGATTGCAAGGAAAGTCTAAAATCTCAAAACCTTGTTCTTGATAGCAATCATAGAGTTCTTGAAGTCCTTGGTACTGGGGCGTTAAACCACATCCAGTAGCAGTGTTGACAACCAAGAGAACCTTACCACGATAGGTCTCTAGTGGAGTTTCTTGATGGTCTTGGTTCAAGACTGAAAAATCGTATAGTGAAGTCATTGCTTGCTTTTCTCCTTCTGTTTGGTATTTTTAGGAGTTTTCTCCTCCTGTAGTGATAGAAATCCGTAGGTCAGGGTTCCAAAAATGCTTCCGATAATCAGGCTATACATCAGGAAAGGAATACTTTTATCGAATTGCATGAGCAACTTTCCAAAATCTGAAAGGGACATCTGTTGAACGAAGACTTTATGAAAGATGAGTAAGGTAAAGAAGCCAATCTGAATACCGATAAACACAATCCAGCTTCGGAATTTGATTTGAGCTTTGCTGTAGGTTTTGAGGATGATTTCTGATTTGTCATCCTTTTCAAGATGAAGCTCTTGGACAGCTTTTTGAGCTTTTATACTCATGAACAAAATGAGTCCAAAATAGATGTAGGGCATAACATTTCGAACAATTTCTATAAAGCTTCCGAACAAAATATAGAATAGGAAGAGAATGAAGGAAGAGTAAAAGATTTGGATCATGGAACGGGCGCAAGCCTTGTAGATAACCTCTTGACGGCATTCATCAAAAGGTCCTTGGATATGAAAGAAATTTCGAAGTAGGCGAGTTGTTAAGTCTTCTTTTTTCATGGGTGATTTCTCCTAAATGAACGATGCTATTTTGTTTCTTTTACGAGTTGATAGAGATAATAAAGATAAGTGATAGAAGAAAGGATAGCGATAGTGAGCAGTATATAATATTTCCAATTGCTTGAAATGAGTGTCAGCTGTGGTAAGGATAGAAAGGATAGAATCATAAAGCATAGTGCTAGGTTGAGTATGCGCGTTTTTTGGGAATCTATCTTTAGATAAGTCAATCCTTTGTTGAGTGCTGGAACAAAGACTGGAAGGAGGACTATATCGTAGATTGGCAAGTTCCCTGAAACGATGATGAAGATGAGCAGTGAAGCAAACAAAAGATGATAGGTAAGTAAAGTTACTAGTGATTTCATAGGGCACCTCCTAATCCTCATCTTGCTCTTTTTTAGTTTTTGCAATGCGACGGGAGATGAGGAACTGTATGCTCGCTCCGAAGAAGATAGAACCGAGAATGCTTGATACACCATTTCTTATAGTGAGAAGAGAATGAAAATAGTCCTGACCTTCACCTATGAGTATACTGAGAAGAGGAGTTATAAAAAACATCCATAGACCAAAGAACAAACCTGCTTTAAGACCTGGGTAGCGAAGTTGCTTACTTTCTTTCTCACTCAGCATATCTGGATCAATAGCTGTAATCCCTGTTTTTTTCATTTGGTAGGTGACATAGCCAGCAGTGATGAGGGAAATCACTAAAATCAGAGGAGGATAGATTAGAGCCACTTCTTGAGGGTATTTATAGGCCAGAAGGAGTGGAATAAGATTTCCGAAAATCATCAGATAAAAGAGGACGATAAAGACTTGGTTCCCAATACGATCGATCTCACGCCGTTTGTATTCGTCAAGGGGACCAGAAATGCCGTATGTGCGTTTGATGAGTTTTTCAGTAAAGGATTCTTTTTTCATGAGTTGGCTCCTTTTTTAAAAATTATCCTCCCAAAAGAGACTGTTTAGGTCAGTTTGGAGGCTGCGGGCGAGATTGAGACAGAGTTCCAGAGTTGGATTGTACTTGTCGTTCTCAATCATATTGATGGTTTGTCTCGAGACACCGATATCCTTGGCGAGTTCGAGCTGGGAAATGCCCAGTTCCTTGCGAAATTCTTTCACACGATTCATCTGGACTCCTTTCTGATTTGTGTCGTATATATTTGACTATATTATATTCTTCTATGGAGTAGATGTCAAGCATATTTGACATATTTCTTAAAGAAATCTTACTTGTTTTTGGCCTATTTGTCTGACTAGTGCAAGCTAGTCAGATTTGTGGTAAAATAGATAAGATATGACAAAAGAATTTCATCATGTAACGGTCTTACTCCACGAAACGATTGATATGCTCGACGTAAAGCCTGACGGTATCTACGTTGATGCGACTTTGGGTGGAGCGGGCCATAGCGAATATTTATTAAGTAAATTAAGTGAAAAAGGCCATCTCTATGCCTTTGACCAGGACCAGAATGCCATTGACAACGCGCAAAAACGCTTGGCTCCTTACATTGAAAAGGGAATGGTGACCTTTATCAAGGATAACTTCCGTCATCTACAGGCACGTTTGCGCGAAGCTGGTGTTCAGGAAATTGATGGAATTTGTTATGACTTGGGAGTGTCTAGTCCTCAGCTGGACCAGCGTGAGCGTGGTTTTTCTTATAAAAAGGATGCGCCACTGGACATGCGCATGAATCAGGATGCTAGTCTGACAGCCTATGAAGTGGTGAATCACTATGACTATCATGACTTGGTTCGTATTTTCTTCAAGTATGGTGAGGATAAATTCTCTAAACAGATTGCGCGTAAGATTGAACAAGCGCGTGAAGTCAAGCCAATCGAGACAACGACTGAGTTAGCAGAAATTATCAAGTCGGCCAAACCTGCCAAGGAGCTCAAGAAGAAGGGCCATCCTGCCAAGCAGATTTTCCAGGCTATTCGAATTGAAGTCAATGATGAACTGGGAGCGGCAGATGAATCCATCCAGCAGGCTATGGAGATGTTGGCTCTAGATGGTAGAATTTCAGTGATTACCTTCCATTCACTAGAAGACCGCTTGACCAAACAATTGTTCAAGGAAGCTTCAACTGTGGAAGTTCCCAAAGGTTTGCCTTTCATCCCAGATGATCTCAAGCCCAAGATGGAATTGGTATCCCGTAAGCCAATCTTGCCAAGTGCAGAAGAATTAGAAGCCAATAACCGCTCGCACTCAGCTAAGTTGCGTGTGGCCAGAAAAATTCACAAGTAAGAGGGAAAAATGGTAGATAAGAAAGAAACAACCAGTCAATTCTTGCAGAATCGTATAAAAAAATTCTCACGTGTGGAGAAGGCTTTTTATCTTTCCATCGCTTTTACGGCACTCGTTTTAGCAGTGAGCATTATCTTTATGCAGACACGACTCTTGCAAGTGCAAAGTGATTTGACAAAAATCAATGCGCAGATAGAGGAAAAGAAGACAGAGCTGGACGATGCCAAGCAGGAAGTGAATGAATTGATTCGTTCAGAGCGTTTGAAAGAGATTGCAGATAAAAAAGATTTGAAATTGAATAATGAAAACATCCGAACAGCGGAGTAAGATATGAAATGGACAGAAAAAATAACCCGATTTGCGGTAAAAAATCGTAAATCTCCAGCAGAAAACCGTAGGATAGTTGGCAAGTACCTCAGCTTTTTAGCTGTTGCCCTTTTCGGCCTCTTTTTGGCCAATTTTGCTTATATTATCGCAAAAGGTAATATATTTGGTACTGACTTGGTAAAAGAGGCTAAAAAGGTTCACCAAACAACCCGAACAGTTCCTGCCAAACGCGGGACGATCTATGACCGAAATGGAGTGCCTATAGCTGAAGATGCGACCTCTTATAACGTCTATGCTGTTATTGATAAAAAATACAAGTCAGCAACGGGTAAAATTCTTTATGTAGAGGATTCGCAGTTTAATAAGGTAGCTGAAGTCTTCCATAAGTATTTGGATATGGATGAAGCTTATGTGAAAGAGCAATTAGCTCAACCAAATCTGACCCAAGTTTCCTTTGGAGCAAAAGGAAATGGGATTACCTATGCCAATATGATGGCTATTAAAAAAGAGTTAAAAGATGCTAGTGTGGAAGGAATTGACTTTACAACGAGCCCTAACAGAAGCTATCCAAATGGACAATTTGCTTCTAGCTTTATTGGCTTAGCCCAACTTCATGAAAATGAGGATGGTAGTAAGAGTTTGTTAGGGACTTCTGGTTTGGAGAGTTCTTTAAATACCATTCTTGCTGGGACAGACGGTATTATTACCTATGAAAAAGACCGTGTAGGAAATATCGTACCAGGTACAGAACTGGTATCGCAACAAACTGTGGATGGCAAGGATGTTTATACAACATTGTCTAGTCCGCTACAATCTTTCATGGAAACTCAGATGGATGCCTTTCTAGAAAAAGTAAAAGGTAAGTATATGACCGCGACCTTGGTCAGTGCAAAGACCGGTGAAATTCTCGCTACCACCCAACGACCTACCTTTAATGCAGATACTAAAGAAGGAATCACTGAGGACTTTGTTTGGCGTGACATTCTTTATCAAAGTAACTATGAACCAGGATCAGCCATGAAGGTTATGACGTTAGCTTCTTCTATTGATAATAATACCTTCCCAAGTGGAGAATACTTCAATAGCAGTGAATTAAAAATAGCGGATGCGACGATTCGAGATTGGGATGTTAATGATGGTTTGACTACTGGTGGGATGATGACTTTCTCACAAGGTTTCGCTCACTCCAGTAATGTTGGAATGAGTCTACTTGAACAAAAAATGGGAGATGCTACTTGGTTGGATTATCTAAACCGCTTTAAGTTTGGAGTGCCGACGCGTTTTGGTCTGACTGATGAGTACACAGGTCAATTGCCTGCAGATAATATTGTCAATATTGCCATGAGTGCATTTGGTCAGGGGATTTCTGTAACGCAGACCCAGATGCTACGTGCCTTTACTGCCATTGCCAATGATGGCGTCATGCTAGAGCCTAAATTTATTACGGCCTTGTATGATCCAAATGATCAAACCGTTCGTAGATCTCAAAAAGAAATTGTAGGGAATCCAGTTTCGAAAGATGCAGCTGGCCAAACTCGGACTCACATGGTCTTGGTAGGAACGGATCCTAGATATGGAACTATGTATAATCATAGTACAGGAAAAGCAACTGTCAATGTTCCAGGTCAAAATGTAGCCCTCAAGTCTGGTACAGCCCAAATCGCTGACGAGAAAAATGGAGGCTACTTAGTTGGTTCGACCAATTACATTTTCTCGGTTGTGGCTATGAACCCTGCTGAAAATCCTGATTTTATCTTGTATGTAACGGTTCAACAACCTGAACATTATTCAGGTATCCAGTTGGGAGAATTTGCCAACCCAATCTTGGAGCGGGCTTCAGCTATGAAAGAATCTCTCAATCTTCAATCTCCAGCCAAGAATTTAGATAAAGTTACGACAGAATCTTCTTATGCAATGCCTAGCATCAAGGATATTTCACCTGGTGAGTTGGCGGAAGCCTTACGCCGAAATATTGTGCAACCAATCGTTGTAGGTACTGGAACAAAGATTAAAGAGACTTCTGTAGAAGAAGGGACTAATCTTGCACCAAACCAACAAGTTCTCCTTTTATCGGATAAGGTAGAAGAAATTCCAGACATGTATGGCTGGAAAAAAGAGACTGCCGAGACCTTTGCTAAATGGTTGGATATTGAACTGGAATTTGAAGGTTCAGGTTCCGTCGTTCAGAAGCAAGATGTTCGGACTAATACAGCTATCAAAAACATTAAAAAAATTAAATTAACTTTAGGAGACTAATATGTTTATTTCTATTAGTGCTGGAATTGTGACATTTTTACTAACTTTAGTAGGAATTCCGGCCTTTATCCAATTTTATAGAAAGGCGCAAATTACAGGCCAGCAGATGCATGAGGATGTCAAACAGCACCAGGCAAAAGCTGGGACTCCTACAATGGGAGGTTTGGTTTTCTTAATTGCTTCTGTTTTAGTTGCCTTCTTTATTGCCTTATTTAGTAACCAACTCAGCAATAATGTCGGTATGATTTTATTTATCTTGGTTCTTTATGGTTTAATCGGATTTTTAGACGACTTTCTCAAGGTCTTTCGTAAGATCAATGAGGGACTTAATCCTAAGCAGAAATTGGCTCTTCAGCTTCTAGGTGGAGTTATCTTCTATCTTTTCTATGAGCGTGGGGGCGATATGCTTTCTGTCTTTGGTTACCAAGTACATCTAGGGATTTTCTATATTGTCTTCGCTCTTTTCTGGCTAGTCGGTTTTTCAAACGCAGTAAACTTGACAGACGGTATTGACGGTTTAGCTAGTATTTCCGTTGTAATTAGTTTGTCTGCCTATGGAGTTATTGCCTATGTTCAAGGTCAGATGGATATCCTTCTAGTGATTCTTGCCATGATTGGTGGTTTGCTTGGTTTCTTTGTCTTTAACCATAAGCCTGCTAAGGTCTTTATGGGAGATGTGGGAAGTTTGGCACTCGGTGGAATGCTGGCAGCTATCTCTATGGCCCTTCACCAAGAATGGACTCTCTTGATTATCGGAATTGTTTATGTCTTTGAAACAACTTCGGTCATGATGCAAGTCGGCTATTTCAAAATGACTGGTGGCAAACGTATTTTCCGTATGACGCCTGTGCATCACCATTTTGAACTTGGAGGATTGTCTGGTAAAGGAAATCCTTGGAGCGAGTGGAAGGTTGACTTCTTCTTTTGGGGAGTGGGGCTTCTAGCAAGTCTTTTGACGCTAGCAATTTTGTATTTGATGTAAGAATAGCACCCTGATATTTCAGGGTGTTTTTGCATTCTAAAAAATATTGGTCAATTAAAGTCAAATCTCTTGACCTTTTCTGACTAATGTAGTATATTATGAACGTAAGGTAAATGAAAGCCTTACTAGAACACTTATACTTAATGAAAATCAAAGAGTAAACTAGGAAGCTAGCGCAGGTTGCTCAAAACACTGTTCTGAGGTTGCAGATAGAGCTGACGTTGTTTGAAGAGATTTTCGAAGAGTATTATTTAAAGTAAAATAGAAAGAGGTGTGTCTATGTTTAATCTAGAAATTTTCAGAAGTAAAGATAGTCTACTCCTGCTTGAAAAAGAAAAACCAGAAATAGTACGTAGAGTAGCTATTTAGCTAGTCTAAATTTTTTAAAACAAAGGTCAAAGATAGTCAATATCAGTAATAATAACGAAGAAATATAAAAAGAGGTAAGGAATATGAACAACAACTTTAATAATTTTAACAACATGGACGATTTATTTAACCAATTGATGGGTGGTATGCGAGGATACAGTTCTGAAAACCGTCGCTACTTAATTAATGGACGTGAAGTGACACCTGAGGAATTTGCTCATTATCGTGCAACGGGTCAATTGCCAGGAAATGCAGAAACTGATGGACAAATGCAACAACAGGCTTCAGGTATGAAACAAGATGGTGTCCTTGCTAAACTCGGTCGTAACTTGACAGCAGAAGCTCGTGAAGGCAAGTTGGATCCTGTTATCGGACGAAACAAGGAAATTCAAGAAACATCTGAAATTCTATCACGTCGTACCAAAAACAATCCTGTTTTGGTCGGAGATGCAGGTGTTGGTAAGACAGCAGTTGTAGAAGGTCTAGCACAAGCCATTGTAAATGGAGATGTTCCAGCCGCCATTAAGAACAAGGAAATCATTTCTATTGATATTTCAGGTCTTGAGGCTGGTACTCAGTACCGTGGTAGCTTTGAAGAAAACGTTCAAAACTTAGTCAATGAAGTAAAAGAAGCAGGAAATATTATTCTCTTCTTTGATGAAATTCACCAAATTCTCGGTGCTGGTAGCACTGGTGTAGATAGTGGTTCTAAAGGGCTTGCGGATATTCTCAAGCCAGCTCTCTCTCGTGGTGAGTTGACAGTGATTGGGGCAACAACTCAAGACGAATACCGTAACACCATCTTGAAGAATGCTGCTCTTGCTCGTCGTTTCAACGAAGTCAAGGTCAATGCCCCTTCAGCAGAGGATACATATAAAATTCTTCAAGGAATTCGTGATCTCTATCAACAACACCACAATGTCATTTTGCCAGATGAAGTCTTGAAAGCAGCAGTGGATTATTCTGTTCAGTATATTCCTCAACGTAGCTTGCCAGATAAGGCTATCGACCTTGTCGATGTAACGGCGGCTCACTTGGCAGCTCAGCATCCAGTAACAGATGTTCATGCTGTTGAACGTGAAATTGAGGTAGAAAAAGACAAGCAAGAAAAAGCTGTTGAGGCAGAAGATTTTGAAGCAGCTCTAAACTATAAAACACGCATTGCAGAATTAGAAAAGAAAATCGAAAACCACACAGAAGATATGAAGGTGACTGCAAGTGTCAACGATGTGGCTGAATCTGTGGAACGAATGACGGGTATCCCAGTGTCACAAATGGGAGCATCAGACATCGAACGTTTGAAAGATATGGCTCATCGTCTGCAAGACAAGGTGATTGGCCAAGACAAGGCAGTTGAAGCTGTAGCCCGTGCTATCCGTCGTAACCGTGCTGGTTTTGATGAAGGTAATCGCCCAATCGGTAGCTTCCTCTTTGTAGGACCAACTGGGGTTGGTAAGACAGAACTTGCTAAGCAATTGGCGCTAGATATGTTTGGAACCAAGGATGCCATCATCCGTTTGGATATGTCTGAATACAGTGACCGCACAGCTGTTTCTAAGCTAATTGGTACAACAGCAGGCTATGTGGGTTATGATGACAATAGCAATACCTTAACAGAACGTGTTCGTCGCAATCCTTACTCTATCATTCTCTTGGACGAAATCGAAAAGGCTGATCCTCAAGTAATCACCCTTCTCCTCCAAGTATTGGATGATGGTCGTTTGACTGATGGTCAAGGAAATACCGTGAACTTTAAGAACACTGTCATTATCGCAACTTCAAACGCAGGCTTTGGTTACGAAGCTAACTTGACAGAAGATGCGGACAAACCAGAATTGATGGACCGTTTGAAACCATTCTTCCGTCCAGAGTTCCTCAACCGCTTTAACGCAGTCATTGAGTTCTCACACTTGACTAAGGAAGACCTTTCTAAAATTGTGGACTTGATGCTGGCTGAAGTCAACCAAACCTTGGCTAAGAAAGACATTGATTTAGCAGTTAGTCAAGCGGCTAAAGACTATATCACAGAAGAAGGCTACGATGAAGTCATGGGTGTTCGTCCACTCCGTCGTGTGGTTGAACAACAAATCCGTGACAAAGTCACAGACTTCCACTTGGATCACCTAGATGCCAAACACCTAGAAGCAGATATGGAAGACGGTGGTTTGGTTATTCGTGAGAAAGCTTAACTAGAGATTTTGAGCATAAAAAAGAAGGAGCCAGCTGAAAAACTGGTTCCTTTTTTGTGTTTAGATCACATGACGCTCAAAAGCATCGTCTGAAATCCCTTGTTCAAGGATGAGTTTAGCCCATTCTTTAGCAGAGAAGAGGCTGTGGTCCTTGTAGTTTCCGCAAGATTCGATGGTTGTTCCAGGGACATCTTCCCAAGTGGTGGTTTCAGCGATTTCCTTAAGCGAATCCTTGATAACAGCTGCAATTTCAGCGCTGGTGTGGCGCCCCCACATAATCATGTGGAATCCTGTGCGGCAGCCAAATGGTGAGCAGTCAATCATACCGTCAATGCGGGTACGGATGAGTTTGGCTAAGAGATGCTCGATAGTGTGAAGGCCAGCGGTAGGGATAGAGTCTTCATTGGGTTGCACTAAACGAATATCATAATTGGAGATGATGTCTCCCTTTGGCCCTGTTTCCTCCCCAATCAAGCGAACATAGGGTGCTTTAACAATGGTGTGGTCAAGTTCAAAACTTTCAACAATAACTTCTTTTGACATGGTAAATCCTTTCAGTTTTCTAATTTCATTATAACATAAAGCCGGCTCCTGAGACAGAGAGAAAACCTCTCCGAGAGTGGAGAGGTTGAAATCTTTATTTACGATACAAGCGGTCGTATTGGTAGTAAGGGTCAAAGGTTACATTGATACCCAATTTGCGAAGGACATTCTTGTCTTCATCGGTTAAGATGATGGTTGAGTGGGCTTCGCTTCCTTTGAGGTTGCCAAGTTCTTCCATAGCACGAGCAGCATCAGGATTTTCTGTAGCTGTGATAGCAAGTGCAATCAAAATTTCATTTGAATGCAGGCGTGGATTGCGACTTCCAAGGTGATCAATTTTAAGACCTTGAATCGGTTTGACAACTTCAGGTTCGATTAGTTTCACTTCTTTAGCAATATCAGCTGATTTCTTGATAGCGTTGATCAAGGCAGCGGCTGTAGGGCCAAAGAGTTCTGAGTTCTTACCTGTGACGATTTCACCAGTTGGCAATTCAAGGGCTAGGGCTGGTCCACCAGTTTCTTCTGCTTTTTGACGCGCAACGACAGCAACCTTACGGTCTGCAGGTGTGATACCGAGGTCGTTCATGAGCAACTCAATTTTCTTGACAGCTGCTTCGCCAACTTTTTCGGCTTTAAAATCAAGAACAGTTTGATAGTAGCGGCGGATGATTTCTTGTTTAGAAGCTTCGACAGCAGCTTCATCATCTGTAATAGCGAAACCAACCATGTTGACACCCATATCTGTCGGAGAAGCGTATGGAGATTTACCGAGGATACGTTCTAACATGCGCTTGAGCACTGGGAAGATTTCGATATCACGGTTGTAGTTGACAGTGGTTTCTCCATAGGTTTGGAGATGGAAGGGGTCAATCATGTTGACATCATCAAGGTCTGCTGTAGCAGCCTCGTAGGCCAAGTTGACTGGGTGATGAAGGGGAAGATTCCAAACTGGGAAGGTTTCAAATTTAGCGTAGCCAGACTTGATACCATTGATTTGGTCGTGGTACATATTTGACATACAAGTTGCCAATTTTCCAGAACCAGGTCCAGGAGCGGTTACGACGATCAAGTTGCGACTAGTTTTGATGTAGTCATTTTTTCCCATGCCTTCTGGAGAAATGATGTGATCCATATCCGTCGGATATCCTTTGATTGGATAATGAAGATAAGAATCAATTCCGTTTTTCTCGAGTTGATTGCGGAAGGCATCTGCAGCGGGTTGGCCAGCGTACTGTGTAATGACCACTGAGCCGACAAAAATTCCCAATTCATTGAATTTATCAATCAAACGAAGAACTTCTTGGTCATAAGAAATGCCCAAGTCACCACGTGCTTTGGAATGCTCGATATTACTTGCATTAATAGCAATCACGACCTCAACCTGCTCTTTCAATTCTTGCAAGAGCTTGATTTTATTGTCAGGTTCATAACCAGGAAGGACACGAGCGGCGTGGAAATCTTCTAACATTTTGCCACCAAACTCCAAGTAGAGCTTGCCGTCAAATTGGTTAATGCGCTCCAAAATGTGGTCGCGTTGTAGATTCAAATATTGTTCAGAACTAAAAGCTTGTTTTTTCATTTTTTTACCTCTGACCTCTATTATAATAAAAAATTGGCAGTTAGGAAACTATGGAGTTAAAAAAGGAATCAAAAAGATTAGGCAAACGCTTGCACAAAACTCTGAAAAGCGCTATCATAGACTATAGATTATTAAAATAATGAGGTAAGAAGATGCAAGAAAAATGGTGGCACAACGCCGTAGTCTATCAAGTTTATCCTAAGAGCTTTATGGATAGCAACGGAGATGGAATTGGCGATTTGCCAGGTATTACCAGTAAGTTAGACTATCTAGCTAAGTTAGGAATTACAGCGATTTGGCTTTCTCCAGTTTATGACAGTCCTATGGATGATAATGGCTATGATATTGCTGATTATCAAGCGATTGCGGCTATTTTCGGGACCATGGAGGATATGGACCAACTGATCGCGGAAGCTAAGAAACGTGATATTCGTATCATCATGGACTTAGTGGTCAATCATACTTCAGATGAGCATGCTTGGTTTGTCGAGGCCTGTGAAAATCCTGATAGTCCTGAACGAGACTACTATATCTGGCGGGATGAACCCAACGATTTGGAGTCTATCTTTAGTGGGTCTGCTTGGGAGTACGATGAAAAGTCAGGTCAGTACTATCTCCACTTTTTCAGCAAGAAGCAACCTGATCTCAACTGGGAAAATGAAAAACTTCGTCAGAAAATTTATGAGATGATGAATTTCTGGATTGATAAAGGCATTGGTGGTTTCCGCATGGATGTCATTGACATGATTGGGAAAATTCCTGACGAGAAAGTAGTCAATAATGGTCCTATGCTCCACCCTTATCTCAAGGAGATGAATCAGGCGACCTTTGGAGATAAGAATCTCTTGACAGTAGGGGAGACTTGGGGAGCAACGCCTGAGATTGCTAAGTTCTACTCAGATCCAAAGGGACAAGAATTGTCTATGGTCTTCCAGTTTGAACATATCGGTCTTCAGTATCAGGAAGGTCAGCCTAAATGGCACTATCAAAAAGAGCTGAATATCGCTAAGTTGAAAGAGATTTTCAATAAATGGCAGACAGAATTAGGAGTTGAGGATGGCTGGAATTCGCTCTTCTGGAACAATCATGACCTTCCTCGTATCGTATCAATCTGGGGAAATGACCAAGAATACCGCGAAAAATCTGCCAAAGCCTTTGTAATCTTACTTCACCTCATGAAAGGAACACCTTATATCTACCAAGGTGAGGAAATTGGGATGACAAATTATCCGTTTGAAACGCTGGATCAAGTAGAAGATATTGAATCCCTCAACTATGCGCGTGAAGCTCTTGAAAAAGGTGTTCCGATGGAAGAAATCATGGACAGTATCCGTGTCATTGGTCGTGACAATGCCCGTACCCCTATGCAATGGGACGAGAGCAAAAATGCTGGTTTCTCAACAGGTCAACCTTGGTTGGCAGTGAATCCAAACTATCAAGCAATCAACGTTCAAGTGGCGCTGGCAAATCCAGATTCTATTTTCTATACCTATCAGAAACTGGTCCAAATACGTAAGGAGAATAGCTGGCTGATTCGAGCTAACTTTGAACTCTTGGAAACAACTGACAAGGTCTTTGCCTATATCCGTAAAGATGGGGACCGTCGTTTTCTAGTTGTGGCTAACTTGTCCAATGAAGAGCAAGACTTGACCGTAGAAGGAAACGTCAAATCGGTCTTGATTGAAAACACCGTGGCTCAGGAAGTCTTTGAAAAACAAATCTTAGCTCCATGGGATGCTTTCTGTGTGGAAATGACTGACTAAAAAGTGAGAACCTCAAGCTTATAGAGTTTGAGGTTTTGCTAAAAGTTTTTTAGAGAATTCTTTTAAATAGATTTTTTAGAATTTTCTAAAAAATCTGTCAAAAGCTCTTGCTTTTATAATAAAATAGGGTATAATAGTGAAAATACTATTTTGAAGGAGATTATTTATGCAATCGAAAAAGTGGCTCTTAGGAGCGGGAGTGACCTTGAGTGCGGCCCTTCTTTTGGCAGCTTGTGGTAAAAGTGATAAGAAAGCAGATGCCCCGAGGAGCTTTTCTTATGTTTATGCAGTGGATCCGTCTTCCTTGGATTATAGCGTTACGAGTAAAAGTTCTACTTCTGACGTGATTGGTAATGTTGTTGATGGTCTTTTAGAGAATGATAAATATGGGAATCTTGTTCCGTCTTTAGCAGAGGATTGGACTGTTTCAACCGATGGTTTGACTTACACTTACAAACTTCGTAAGGGGGTGAAGTGGTATACTTCTGAAGGAGAGGAGTATGCAGAAGTTAAGGCGCAGGATTTTGTTACAGGTCTGAAGCATGCAGCAGATGCTAAGTCAGATGGTCTTTCTTTGATTGAAAAATCAATCAAAGGTTTGGAGGCTTATGTTAGTGGTGAGACCAATGATTTTTCAACTGTAGGTGTTAAAGCTCTTGATGATTATACGGTAGAATATACCCTTAATAAACCAGAAAGTTTTTGGAACTCTAAAGTAACAACAGCAACCATGCTCCCTGTAAATGAAGAATTTTTGAATGCAACAGGCAAGGATTACGGAGCGCCAACCCCATCAAGTATTCTTTACAATGGTCCATATTTTTTGAAATCTTTGATTTCTAAATCTGTGATTGAATATGAAAAAAATCCTAACTATTGGGATAAGGAAAATGTCAAGATTGATAATGTAAAATTAACATTCTATGACGGATCAGATCAAGAATCCCTTATCCGTAGTTTCGCTACAGGAGCATATAATACAGCGAGACTTTTCCCAAATAGTTCAAGTTTTGCTTCTACCAAAGAGAAATATGGAGATCAGATTATTTATAGCCCTCAGGAAGCAACTAGTTATTACTTTACTTTTAACGTAAATCGTCAATCATATAATAAAACAGCCAAGACAGATGAAGGACAAAAGCTTTCTACAAAAGAAGCCATGCTGAATAAAAATTTCCGTCAAGCAATTAATTTTGCCTTCAATCGCCACGCCTATACAGCTCAATTAAACGGTGAAGAGGGTGCGGATAAGATTATTCGTAATAGTCTAGTGCCAGATAATTACGTTCAAGTAGCTGGGAAGACCTTCGGACAGTTGGCTCAGGATGAACTACTGAAATATGGAGAACAGTGGAAAGATGTGACTCTCACAGATGGTAAGGATACAATTTACAATCCAACAAAGGCCAAGTCTGCATTTGAAAAAGCGAAGTCAGAATTGCAAGCTAAGGGAGTGAGTTTCCCGATTCATCTAGATGTGCCAGTAGAACAGACAGATGTAGTTGCGGTGCAACAAACCAATTCGCTAAAACAATCAATTGAAGAAACGCTTGGAACGGAGAATGTGATTATAGATGTTCTTCAAATGACAGATAATGAGAAGGAAAGTATTACTTCTCAAGCTAAAGTTCCAACCCAAAAAGATTATGATTTGAACGGAACAGGTTGGGGACCAGATTACCAAGATCCAGCAACCTATCTCAATATTTTAGATGCTAAGAAGGGTTCTGCCTTGAAACATCTAGGTATAACAAAGGGCAAGGATCCTGAAGTTGTGGCAAAAGTTGGCTTGGATGAATACAAGAAGCTCTTGGATGATGCGGCTTCTGAGACAAGTAATCTTGATAAACGATACGAAAAGTATGCTAAAGCACAGGCTTGGGTTACTGATAGTTCACTTCTTATTCCAGTTGCTTCTTCAGGGGGCTCTCCTATGGTTAGTCGTACTGTTCCATTTACCAAAGCTTATTCACAGGTCGGTATTAAGGGGGATCCATTTATTTTTAAAGGAATGGAACTTCAAAATGATATTGTGACAACTAAAGAGTATGATGCGGCCTTCAAAAAGTGGCAAAAGGAAAAACTGGAATCGAATGCTCAGTATCAAAAGGATTTAGAAAAGCACATAAAATAACGTGAATGAGATTCTTGCTTTCGTTAGGTTATCAGTTAATTCATTGATATTTAAATGATAAATCGCATAAAAACAAGGGAGGACTGTATGAAAGACAGAAATCCTTTGTTTTTTTATGACTAAAGTTTATAAACTTTCATTCTAGAAATTCAATTAACTTTACAAATTCCCACTATTTTGGTAAAATAAACCTATGTTATAAAAACTAACATAAAGGAGAAAGAAGATGACTACAAAAAAGCGTATCCTTAGTGCAGGTCTGACTGTTGCAGCTGCCTTGCTGTTAACTGCTTGCGGACAATCAGGTTCAGATACAAAAACTTACTCATCAACCTTTAGTGGAAACCCAACTACATTTAACTACTTATTAGACTACTACGCTGATAATACAGCTATTATTACTAACCTAGTTGATGGTTTGCTTGAAAATGACAACCACGGAAACCTAGTTCCATCTTTGGCAGAGGACTGGTCTGTTTCAAGCGACGGTCTGACTTATACCTATAAACTGAGAAAAGATGCCAAATGGTTTACGGCTGACGGTGAAGAGTATGCCCCAGTCAAGGCACAAGATTTTGTGACAGGTATCAAATACGCAGTGGATAATAAATCCCAGGCCATTGACTTGATTCAAAACTCAATCAAGGGCTTGAATGATTATATTACAGGAGCGGATTCTGACTTTTCTAAGGTTGGAGTGAAAGCCATTGATGACCATACTGTTGAGTATACTTTGGCGCGCCCAGAACCTTACTGGAACTCAAAAACAACCAACAGTATTCTTTTCCCAGTGAATGAAGAGTTTCTAAACTCAAAAGGGAAAGATTTTGGTACCCTATCTCCAGATAGCATTCTCTACAGCGGACCTTATTTGTTAAAAGATTTCACATCAAAATCATCGATCGAGTATGTGAAAAATCCGCATTATTATGATCATGACAAAGTATCGATTGAACACGTAAAATTGGCCTATTTTGATGGTTCAGACCAAGAATTGACCATCCGTAACTTTGAAAGTGGAGCTTATTCAATCGCAGGTGTTTATCCAAATAGTTCTAACTTTGCTAAGACCAAGGAGAAATATAAGGATAATATCGTCTATAGCTTGCAGGACAAGACTTCTTGGTATTTCAATTTTAACGTCAACCGTAAGGCCTACAATCACACTGCTAAAACAACAGATGAGCAGAAGAAGTCAACTGAGACAGCTGTTTTGAACAAGAACTTCCGCCAAGCGGTGAACTTTGCCTTGGACCGCACAGCCTATTCTGCTCAGTCAAATGGGGAAGAAGCGGCTAGCAAGACCCTTCGTAACACCCTAGTACCTCCTACATTTGTCCAAGTTGGAGACAAGACTTTTGGAGAAGTAGTCGCTTCTAAATTGGTCAACTATGGCACAGAATGGTCAGGTATTAACTTGGCAGATGCTCAGGATGCCTATTTTAACAAAGAAAAAGCCCAAGCAAAATTTGCGGAAGCTAAAAAAGAATTGGCAAGTCAAGGTGTGACTTTCCCTATTCACTTGGATGTAGCTGTTGATCAAACAAGTAAAAATGCTGTGACAGGCATGAACTCAGTTAAGCAGACCCTTGAGTCAGTTTTAGGTGCTGATAACATTGTCATTGATGTTCAGCAACTTTCAACAGATGATTTTAATAACGTAGCCTTCTTAGCACCAACACCAGCTGATCGAGACTATGATTTGAGCTTTGATGGTTGGGTAGGTGACTATCAGGATCCATCAACTTATCTCAATCCTTTCAATGCAGAGGATGGATTCTACCTCAAAATTTTTGGTCTAGATGCTCAAGAAGATAAAGCTAAGATTGCTAGCTTGGGGCTTGATACTTACACCAAGATGCTCAAAGATGCAGATAGTGAAAATAAAGATGTAGCAAAACGCTATGAAAAATATGCTGAAGCACAGGCTTGGATGATTGACAATTCTCTGATTATGTCAGCCATGTCAAGTGGTGGAACAGCATCTGTAACCAAAGTAACGCCATTTACAAGAGGGTACTCAATGGTCGGTATCAAGGGTGATGGCAATAACTACAAGTATATGAAACTGCAAAAAGATACTGTGACAATCAAACAGTTTGAAGAAGCTAAGACTAAATGGGAGCAAGAAAGTAAAAAAGCAATCGAAAAAGCTCAAAAAGAAGCAGAAAATCATGTCAAATAGATGAGCGAGGTTCCGTAAGGGACCTTGTTTTGATGTTTATATAGTAAATTTATTGATGTAATTGGTTGCAAGTCAAAAAGAATGTTTCGGAAAGAAGATTAAAATGCCTTACCTAAGCGGATTTACCCCGCAAGTGTATTTTTTTATGATATAATAAAATGAAATAAAAATTGATAATAGAGGTATATCGTGAGTAGATCTTCGAAGCGAGCTCGTAAGGGTAAAACAAAAATATTGATTAGTTGGGGGTTGCTAGCTATCTATGCATTACTAGCAGTCTTTTTATTGTTTTTGATTTTCAAGTACAATATGCTAGCCTTCCGATATCTCAATATAGTGGTTGCTGTCTTAATTGTAGCCTTAGCCATCTTGTGCTTCTTTTTAATTCGGTCCAAGAAAGCTAAAAATCTAACGCTGATTTTATTACTGCTTGGTGTGTTAATCAATGGAACTTCTCTCTTTGCTGTAGGGCAGTTCATTGGATTTACCAGTCGCCTGAATGCGACATCGAACTACTCACATTATTCGATGAGTATTGCGGTATTAGCAGATAGTTCAATTGATAATATCAGTCAGGTAACCAGTGTAACGGGGCCGACTGGGACGGATAAGGATAATATCCAACAGTTGATGAATGATCTTAAGGCTAGTCAAAATAAGGAATTGACAGTCGAAGAAAGCAGATCCTATCTTGCGGCCTATAAGAGCTTGTTAGCTGGCGATACAAAGGCAATCATTCTAAACAGTGTCTTTGAAAACATTATCGAATCAGAATATCCTGACTATGCTTCAAAAATTAAGAAAATCTATACCAAAGAATTAACCAAGACGGTTGAAACTCCAAAAGATGTCAAGGGTGACAGTTTCAATGTTTATATCAGTGGAATTGATACTTACGGTCCAATCAGTTCGGTTTCTCGTTCGGATGTCAATATCATTATGACAGTGAATCGCGAAACGAAAAAGATTCTTTTGACAACGACTCCTCGTGATTCCTATGTTCCAATTGCAGATGGTGGTAACAACCAAAAAGATAAGTTGACCCATGCGGGGATTTATGGAGTAGATGCTTCCATTCATACACTGGAAAATCTCTACGGTATTGACTTGAACTATTACGCTCGTTTGAATTTCACTTCTTTCTTGAAATTGATAGATCTTCTTGGTGGAGTTGATGTCTATAATGATCAAGAGTTTACCGCTCATACAAATGGGAAGTTCTATCCTGTAGGGAAGGTTCATCTTGATTCGGAGCAAGCTCTTGGCTTTGTGCGTGAGCGCTATTCTTTGGCAGATGGAGATCGGGATCGTGGCCGTAACCAGCAAAAGGTCATTGTTGCAATTCTGCAAAAATTAACCTCTACGGAAGCTTTGAAAAATTATGACAGTATTATAAAAGGGCTGCAAGATTCGATTCAAACCAATATGCCACTTGAAACCATGATGAACCTGGTTAATGCCCAACTTGAGAGTGGTGGAACTTATAAGATCAATTCGCAAGATCTTAAAGGAACAGGGCGTATGGATTTACCATCCTATGCCATGCCTGAGAGTAGCCTCTACATGATGGAAATTAGTGACAGCAGTTTAGAGTCAGTCAAGGCTGCAATCAATGATGTGATGGAAGGGAAATAAGACAAAATGATTGATATTCATTCGCATATCGTATTTGGTGTGGATGATGGTCCAAAATCTAAGCAAAAAGCAAGATTCTTTTGACAGAAATCTATGGATAAGAAGTACGGATTTAAGATGTAAAATATGCAATTGTATCATCTATTAAAGCAATCAATCTTGTACAATTGCTACAACAGTTTGTTAAAAAATAAAGGAGCTTAAAATGTACGATTATCTAATCGTTGGTGCTGGTCTTTTTGGCGCGGTTTTTGCCCATGAAGCAGCCTTAAAAGGAAAAAAAGTAAAAGTCATTGAAAAACGAAATCATATCGCGGGTAATATCTATACTCGTGAAGAGGAAGGAATTCGAGTTCATCAATATGGTGCTCATATTTTCCATACTTCTGATAAGGAGATTTGGGATTATGTAAATCAGTTTGCAGAATTTAACCGTTATACAAATTCTCCTGTCGCAAATTATAAGGGAGAGATTTATAATCTTCCATTTAATATGAATACTTTCAATAAACTCTGGGGAGTTGTAACGCCAGCAGAAGCACAAGCCAAGATTGATGAGCAACGTGCTGTTTTAAATGGTAAAACTCCAGAAAATTTGGAAGAACAGGCGATCTCTCTTGTAGGTACAGATATCTACGAAAAATTAATCAAAGATTATACAGAGAAACAGTGGGGCAAGCCAACTACGGAACTTCCAGCCTTTATCATTCGCCGTTTGCCAGTACGCCTGACCTATGATAACAACTATTTTAACGATACCTATCAAGGAATTCCAATTGGTGGTTACACTCAAATAGTTGAAAAAATGTTGGATCATGAAAACATTGATGTAGAAACAAATGTTGATTTCTTTGCCAATAAAGAACAATATATGAAGAACTTCCCTAAAATTGTCTTTACTGGTATGATTGATGAATTCTTCGACTATAAGTTGGGTGAACTAGAGTACCGTAGTCTTCGTTTTGAAAACGAGACCTTGGATATGGAGAATTACCAAGGAAATGCAGTTGTGAACTATACAGATGCAGAAACTCCATATACACGTATTATTGAACACAAACATTTTGAGTTTGGGAATCAAGAAAAGACTATCGTTACTAAGGAACATTCTAAAACATGGGAAAAAGGTGATGAGCCTTATTATCCAGTTAATAATGATCGTAATAATCATTTGTATAAATCATATAAAAAATTGGCTGATGAGCAAGGGAATGTTATCTTTGGTGGTCGTTTAGGACACTATCGTTATTACGATATGCACCAAGTAATTGGAGCAGCTTTACAGTGTGTAAGAAATGAGTTAGATTAAACACCTAGAACTATTACCAGTTGCTATTTAGAAATGTGATTGATAATTCCTTGACTACCTAATGTAGTTGAGGTATTTTTGATATTATTCATATTTTTGCAAACCTATTGTTTAAAAAATAATTTTCAAAAATTCAGAAAATTGTATTGACAGGACTCAAAAAAGGGGCTATAATGAATAAAAAAACAAAGGAGAAGACTATGAAAACAAGGAAAGTATTGGCTTTTGCGGGAGTAACTTTATTAGCAGCAGGTGTCTTAGCGGCTTGCTCGGGTGGTTCTGCTACTAAAGGTGAGCAGACCTTTGCATTTACATACGAGACACATCCAGATAATCTCAACTATTTGACAACTGGTAAGGCAGCAACTGCCGACATTACTAGTAATGTGATTGATGGATTGCTTGAAAATGATAAATACGGGAACCTTATTCCCTCAATGGCAGAGGACTGGTCAGTTTCTAAGGATGGCTTGACTTATACTTATAAGATTCGTCAGGATGCCAAGTGGTATACATCTGAGGGAGAAGAGTATGCTCCTGTTAAGGCTCAAGACTTTGTGACAGGTCTTAAATATGCAACAGATAAGAAAGCAGAAGCCCTTTACTTGGTACAAGATTCAATCAAAGGTCTGGATGCTTATGCTAAAGGGGAAATTAAAGATTTTTCTCAAGTCGGGATTAAAGCCCTTGATGATCAAACAGTCCAATACACGTTGAACAAACCTGAAAGTTTTTGGAACTCAAAAACAACCATGGGTGTGCTTGCGCCAGTTAATGAAGAGTTTTTGAACTCAAAAGGGGATGATTTTGCCAAAGCTACGGATCCAAGTAGTATCTTGTACAATGGTCCTTATTTGTTGAAATCTATTGTGACCAAATCTTCTGTTGAATTTGCGAAAAATCCGAACTACTGGGATAAGGATAATGTGCATATTGACAAGATCAAATTGTCATTCTGGGATGGTCAAGATACTAGTAAACCTGCAGAAAACTTTAAAGATGGTAGCCTTACAGCAGCTCGTCTCTATCCAACAAGTGCAAGTTTTGCAGAACTTGAAAAAGAGCTGAAAGACAATATTGTCTATACTCAACAAGACTCTGTTACGTATCTAGTTGGTACAAATATTGACCGCCAATCTTATAAATACACATCTAAGACCAGCGACGAACAAAAGACATCTACTAAAAAAGCTCTCTTAAACAAGGATTTCCGCCAAGCTATTGCCTTTGGTTTTGACCGTACAGCTTATGCCTCTCAGCTGAATGGAGAAACTGGAGCAAGCAAAATCTTGCGCAATCTCTTTGTTCCACCAACATTTGTTCAAGCAGATGGGAAAAACTTTGGCGATATGGTCAAAGAAAAATTGGTGACTTATGGGGATGAATGGAAGGATGTTAATCTGGCCGATGCCCAAGATGGTCTCTATAATCCAGAAAAAGCCAAGGCTGAATTTGCTAAAGCTAAATCAGCCTTACAAGCAGAAGGAGTCCAATTCCCAATTCACCTAGATATGCCTGTTGACCAAACAGCAACTACAAAAGTTCAGCGCGTGCAATCTATGAAACAATCCTTGGAAGCGACTTTAGGAACTGATAATGTCATTATTGATATTCAACAACTACAAAAAGATGAAGTAAACAATATTACATATTTTGCTGAAAATGCTGCTGGAGAAGACTGGGATTTATCAGATAATGTCGGTTGGGGTCCAGACTTTGCCGATCCATCAACTTACCTTGATATCATCAAACCATCTGTAGGAGAAAGTACTAAAACATATTTAGGGTTTGACTCAGGTAAAGATAATGTAGCTGCTAAAAAAGTAGGTCTATATGACTACGAAAAATTGGTTACAGAAGCTGGTGATGAGGCTACAGATGTTTCTAAACGATATGATAAATACGCTGCAGCCCAAGCTTGGTTGACAGATAGCGCTTTGATTATTCCAACTACATCTCGTACAGGACGTCCAATCTTGTCTAAGATGGTACCATTTACAATACCATTTGCATTGTCAGGAAATAAAGGTACAAGTGAGCCACTCTTGTACAAATACCTTGAACTTCAAGACAAGGCAGTCACAGCAGATGAATATCAAAAAGCTCAAGATAAATGGATGAAAGAAAAAGAAGAATCCAATAAAAAAGCGCAAGAAGAGCTCGCAAAACATGTGAAATAAGATAAAAAGAAGTTAGTTATTCGCTAACTTCTTT
>NZ_JBKOTR010000015.1:0-38657 GCF_049738015.1 Streptococcus sp. CL5.50 | reverse complement strand
TAATAGGAGAATTACTCAAGAGGCTGAAGAGGACGGTTTGCTAAATCGTTAGGTCGGGTAACTGGCGCAAGGGTTCGAATCCCTTATTCTCCGTTTTATTGAGAGTTTATAACTCTTTTTTTGTATTTTTAAGAATAGTAGAATAAAAACTTCAGATTTGTAAAACTTAATTGGATTACTTATCTGAAGTTTTTTTGCGCTCTTTGTCAACTGTAGTGGGCTGCAGAAAAGCTAAAATCTTTATATATTGTTGATTTTATGATTGTGCTTGTTTATTACTACTTCCAACTCTTGAGTGAAATTTCTCCGCTATTTAGCCAGATTTCTTTTCCGTTATCACATTGAACTAAAAGTTTGCCATTTTCTGAGATATCTTTAGCAAGTCCCTTGTAGTCTTTTTGATTTAGTGTGAAAGTAACTTCTTTTCCTAGAACGAATGACTGTTTTTTGTATAGGTATAATAGTTCTTCTGCTGGTGTTTCGAAGAAAGTGCGCCAGATTTCTATGATTAATTCATTTCTGGTAATAGGTGCTGGTGTTTTAAATAAACTAGCAGCTTTTTCTTTTAATTCTTGTGGGAAATCATTAATAGTGAAGTTGATTCCTACTCCAATAATGATATCTGTGACTAAGCTAGTTTCCACAGAGGTCATTGCTTCAGTGAGGATTCCTCCAATTTTTTGATTTTTGAGGTAGATATCATTGACCCATTTTATGTCGATATCTATTAAAGTTAGGTTCTTAATGGCTTTGTAGATAGCTCCTGCTACAAGTAGTGTGTAGGATGGTAATTTGTCGTAAGGGAGATTTGGTTTGAGATGGAGGGTCATATAAATGCCACCTTGTGGGGAGTAGAAGGAGCGTTGAAAACGGCCTCGTCCTGCTGTTTGATAGGAAGCTAGATAGAGGGTGTTTGCTTCATTTCCTAAATCAATTGCTTCTTTTGCATCGAGTTGTGTTGATCTTGTTTCGGGTTTAAAACTGACTTTAATTGGAAGGTTTTCTTCTAGAATCTCTGGAAGAATAAGGTCTCCACTCACCAGTTTATAGCCTTTGTTTTTGATACTATCAATTTCAATGCCTTCTTGTTCTAGCCGCCTGATGGCTTTCCAAATTGATGTTCGGCTGAGGGATAGTTCTTCTGCGATTTTTTCTCCGCTGATATAGTTGGCATCTTTAGCTAGAATTTGGTAGACAGCTTGGTAAGATTTCATAGTGTTTCCTTTCTTTAGGAATAGTATCTGATTTGAATCTAGTTTGGCTAGTTGCTTAATTACTACTATTTTAACATATGCCTAGTATTTACGGTATGATTTTCTTAGAGTAAATGTAGTCATTAAGCTTGAGGTGTGAAATCTCAGTATTTTTGCTCCTTTTTTAACTAGGAAGCGTTTCCTTTGTTTTCAAATTGCTAAAAAAGTGGTACAATATAGGATAGCTTACTATTATCTGAATCAACTGATTTGGAGAGAAAGGATTCATTTTGAAATCAATAGGCTTTATTGAAAAGCTGAAAGGGTTGTCTAGTAAAGAGCTGATTTTATTGGGAATTATCCTGAGTATCTTTTTACCCTTTTATCTTTTTGTAGTTGTATTCTGTTTATATATTATCAGTTTAATTTTCACAGGAGACATGAAAAGTATTCTTCAGAAAATGGGGGAGCATCCGATGCTGCTTCTTTTTCTTGGCTATAGTACTGTTATATCCGTTTTTGCACAAAATTGGATGGGAGTTGTGGCTTCAGTAGGAATTTTTCTATTTACTGTTTTCTTTTTGCATTATCAGTCGATTTTATCACATAAATTCTTTCGATTGATTTTGCAGCTCGTCTTGTTTGGTAGCGTCTTGTCAGCTGCTTTTGCGAGTTTAGAACATTTCCAAATTGTGAAGAAATTCAACTATGCTTTTCTTTCACCCAATATGCAGGTGTGGCATCAGAATCGTGCAGAAGTGACCTTCTTTAATCCTAATTATTATGGAATTATTTGTTGTTTCTGTATAATGATTGCTTTCTATCTGTTTACAACGACCAAATTGAATTGGTTGAAAGTATTCTGTGTGTTTGCAGGCTTTGTGAATCTCTTTGGTTTGAACTTTACGCAAAATCGAACTGCCTTTCCTGCTATTATCGCTGGAGCCATTATTTATCTCTTTACGACCATTAAAAACTGGAAGGCCTTTTGGCTTAGTATTGGGGTCTTCGCAATCGGATTGAGTTTCCTCTTTTCTAGTGATTTAGGAGTTCGGATGGGGACTTTAGACTCTTCTATGGAAGAACGCATTTCTATCTGGGATGCTGGGATGGCCTTGTTTAAGCAAAATCCTTTTTGGGGTGAAGGGCCATTGACCTACATGCACTCGTATCCTCGGATAAATGCTCCTTATCATGAACATGCTCACAGTCTTTATATTGATACGATTCTGAGTTACGGAATTGTAGGGACTATTTTACTAGTTTTGTCTTCTGTGGCTCCTGTTCGCTTGATGATGGATATGAGTCAGGAGTCGGGGAAACGTCCGATTATAGGTCTTTATCTATCTTTCCTTACAGTGGTTGCTGTGCATGGAATCTTTGACTTGGCCCTCTTCTGGATTCAGTCAGGTTTCATTTTCTTGCTAGTTATGTGCAGTATTCCGTTGGAGCATCGAACATTGGTATCGGACATGACGGATTAAGTTTATTAGATTCAAATCTTCTACCTTGGGTGGGAGATTTTTTTGCTAGGAAAAATTATTTCCAAATCGAAATAGTTGACAGTTGGAACGATGAGTGTTACAATTGTTTTATTCATTTCGATATCGAAATAAATTGGAGGTGTTATGAAAGATAGTCATTTGGTAGCCCATCATATTCGTTTGTTGAATGGGCGGATTTTTCAAAAGTTACTGAGCCAAGACCCTGAAGCTCTTTATCGGAGTGAACAGGGCAAGATTTTAGCGGTTTTATGGAATAGTGAAACTGGCTGTGCAACTGCGACAGACATTGCACTTGCGACTGGGCTTGCTAACAATACACTGACGACTATGATTAAAAAGCTAGAGGAACAAAATCTTGTAGCGATTAGTCCATGTGGAAAAGATAAGAGGAAGAAATATTTAGTTTTAACAGAGTTGGGGCTGGCCCAAAAAGAAGTGGGGCATCGTGTCAGTCAGAAATTGGATACTATCTTTTACAAAGGATTTTCAGAGGAAGAAATTCGTCAGTTTGAAGGTTTTCAAGAAAGAATTTTGGCTAATTTGAAAGAGAAGGAAAATGAGGTTTAGAATATGTCAAAACAAGTTGAAAATGCACAAAATTTATACATTCATGCTATTCAAGACGGACGAGTTGCTGAGGCCCAAGCCCAGTCTGTAGGGGATACCTACATCCAACACTCAACAGGTGTGCCTGATGGGAAAGAAGGATTTGCTACTTTCTTTGCAAATTTCTTCGAGCGCCATCCAGAGCGTCAGATTAAGATTGTCCGCACTATTGAGGACGGCAATCTGGTCTTTGTCCATGTTCATCAATATCTGAATGGTGGAGAAGCTCAATGGGTGACGACGGATACTTTCCGTGCGGATGAGAATGGTCGTATCGTTGAGCATTGGGACGTTATTGACTACTATCGCACACCTGAAAATGGGCAACTAGATCAAATCTTTGGAGATTTTGAAATCAAGGATTTGGATAAGACAACAGAAAATAAAAAGTTGGTTCATCGTTTCTTGACAGAAATTTTCCAAAATGGGGAGCTAGAGCGGTGGAGCGATTATGTGGCAGAGGATTTGATTCAGCATAATCATGAGATTGGACAAAGAAGTGATGCTTATAAAAACTATGTAGTAGAACATGGTGTCACTTTTGACTTTGTTTTCCAACTCTTAGGACAAGGAAACTATGTGGTTAGCTATGGTCAGACTCAGATTGGTGGAGTTGCCTATTCCCAGTATGACATCTTCCGTCTAGAAAACGGGAAAATTGTGGAACATTGGGATAATAAGGAAGTCATGCCTAAGGTAGAAGACTTGACCAATAGAGGGAAGTTTTAAATTGAGGATACAGAATGATTGAATACAAAAATGTGGCGCTACGCTACACAGAAAAAGATGTCTTGAGAGATGTTAATTTACGGATTGAGAATGGCGAGTTTATGGTTTTAGTTGGTCCATCTGGATCAGGTAAGACGACCATGATCAAGATGGTCAACCGCCTCTTGGAACCGACTGATGGAAATATTTATATGGATGGCAAGCGCATCAAAGACTATGATGAGCGTGAACTTCGTCTTTCTACTGGTTATGTTTTACAGGCTATTGCTCTCTTTCCTAATCTAACGGTCGCGGAAAATATTGCCCTGATTCCTGAGATGAAGGGATGGACTAAGGAAAAAATTGCTCAGAAAACAGAAGAGCTTTTGGACAAGGTTGGCTTGCCAGTAGCTGAGTATGGACATCGACTTCCGAGTGAATTGTCTGGTGGAGAACAGCAACGGGTTGGAATTGTACGGGCTATGATTGGTCAGCCTAAGATTCTCCTCATGGATGAACCCTTTTCAGCCTTGGATGCGATTTCGAGAAAACAGTTGCAGGTTTTGACGAAAGAATTGCATAAAGAGTTTGGGATGACAACTATTTTTGTAACCCATGATACGGATGAGGCCTTGAAGTTGGCGGACCGTATTGCTGTCTTGCAGGATGGAGAGATTCGTCAGGTGGCGAATCCCGAGACTATTTTAAAAGCTCCTGCCACAGACTTTGTAGCAGACTTGTTTGGAGGTAGTGTTCATGACTAATTTAATTACAACTTTTCAGGATCGTTTTAGTGATTGGTTGACAGCTCTATCTCAACATTTGCAGTTGTCACTTTTGACCTTGTTGCTGGCTATCTTTATAGCGATCCCCTTGGCTGTTTATCTTCGATATCATGAGAAGTTGGCGGATTGGGTCTTACAGATTGCAGGGATTTTCCAGACCATCCCGTCACTGGCCTTGTTAGGGCTCTTTATTCCCTTGATGGGAATTGGAACCTTGCCGGCTTTGACAGCTCTAGTGATTTATGCGATCTTTCCGATTTTGCAAAATACTATCACTGGGCTCAAGGGAATTGATCCGAGTCTACAAGAGGCTGGGATTGCCTTTGGGATGACTAGATGGGAGCGTCTCAAGAAGTTTGAAATTCCGCTTGCCATGCCGGTTATGATGTCTGGGATTCGGACGGCAGCGGTCTTGATTATCGGTACAGCAACCTTGGCTGCCTTGATTGGTGCAGGGGGGCTAGGTTCCTTTATCCTTTTGGGAATTGACCGTAATAATGCTAGTTTGATTTTGATCGGGGCACTTTCTTCTGCAGTGCTTGCTATTGCCTTTAACTTCCTACTAAAAGTGATGGAAAAGGCAAAATTGCGGACGATTTTTTCTGGTTTTGCCTTGGTGACAATATTGCTCGGTCTGTCTTATAGCCCAGCCCTCTTAGCTCAAAAAGAGAAAGAAAACTTGGTTATTGCTGGGAAATTGGGACCGGAACCCGAAATTTTGGCTAATATGTATAAATTACTGATTGAAGAAAATACCAGTATGACTGCGACTGTTAAGCCGAATTTTGGGAAAACAAGCTTCCTCTATGAAGCTCTGAAAAAAGGGGATATTGATATCTATCCTGAATTTACCGGTACGGTGACTGAAAGTTTGCTGCAACCATCACCGAAAGTGAGTCATGAGCCAGAGCAAGTTTATAATGTGGCGCGTGATGGCATTGCCAAACAGGATCATCTATCCTATCTCAAACCCATGTCTTATCAAAATACCTACGCTGTAGCTGTTCCGAAAAAGATTGCTCAAGAATATGGCTTGAAGACCATTTCAGACTTGAAAAAAGTGGAAGGACAGTTGAAGGCAGGCTTTACTTTAGAATTTAATGACCGTGAAGATGGCAATAAGGGCTTGCAATCAATGTATGGTCTCAATCTCAATGTAGCGACCATGGAGCCAGCCCTTCGCTATCAGGCGATTCAGTCAGGTAATATTCAAATCACGGATGCCTATTCGACAGATGCAGAGTTGGCGCGTTATGATTTGCAGGTCTTGGAAGATGACAAGCAACTCTTCCCACCTTATCAAGGAGCTCCACTCATGAAAGAAGCTCTTCTCAAGAAACATCCTGAGTTGGAGAAAGTTCTCAATAAATTGGCTGGTAAAATTACTGAAAGCCAGATGAGCCAGCTCAACTACCAAGTCGGTGTTGAAGGGAAGTCAGCAGAACAAGTAGCCAAAGAGTTTCTCCAAGAACAAGGTTTGTTGAAGAAATAGTTTGAAAATATCAAACTCAACTTGCTTAAACGACTATAGAAAAGAATGCTCAGACAATGTCGTCTGGGCTTTTTTGATTGTTGAAAAGATGAAAACTCAGTAGCCTAGAAATAAGGCAACTGAGCTCTACTCTGTATTCAATTTTTAGGAATGAGAAGGTCTAGATAAAACTGGACAACTTCCTGGTATGTAAAGTCTTGTCCTTTTTTGAGCCACCAGGTCAATGTCTCGATAAAGTTGGACACGACCAAGTGTTGGAGGTAAGAAGTAGGCAGATTAGTGTGGGCTTCTTTTAACTCATCAGCCAACATGGGATAGACATGGTGTTCTAGCTCTTTATGGAGTTGACGGAGGAAGTAGTCATTTTTGGAAAATAGCAGACTGGTAACATGGTCCTGGTTTTTCTGAAAATGTAAAAAGATATGTGCGAGGTAGTACTCGGTAGTAAAGTGTCCTTCCCTTTCAAAGAGATGATGAAAGAGGTAGCGACAGAGCTCATCTAAAAGGAGTTCCTTGCTTTCATAGTGACAGTAAAAAGTAGAACGCCCAACATCTGCTAGGTCAATGATATCCTGAACAGTAGTGGCATCATAGCCTTTGTCGTTCAAAAGTTGTAAAAAAGCTTGATAGATGGCTTTTTTCGTCTTGCTGACTCGACGGTCTCTTTTTGGCATGTAGACACTTGAGACAAACTGTTCAGAACTGAACATGGCTGACAGTTTGCTTCTATCCTTTCTTTGAATTTTATTAGATAATACAAATGAAAGAAGTATGTATATACCCATTATACCAAAGGAGGGAGAGAAATGAGTTCTAAAACATCTATCTGGTTAGCTTTTTTCTTAAATTTAAGCTATGCGATTGTTGAGTTTATCGCAGGAGGAATCTTTGGTTCGAGTGCAGTTCTTGCTGATTCCGTTCATGACTTGGGAGATGCTATAGCCATTGGCATCTCAGCCCTTTTAGAAACAATTTCAAACCGTGAAGAAGATAGACAGTACACCTTGGGTTACAAACGTTTTAGTCTTTTAGGAGCCATGCTAACGGCTGTGATTCTTATGATAGGGTCTGTCCTAGTGATCTTGGAAAATGTCACAAAGATTGTTCACCCGCAACCCGTCAATGAGGAAGGCATCCTCTGGCTGGGAATCATTGCAGTAGCCATTAATGTGCTAGCAAGTCTGGTAGTTCGTAAGGGGAAAACAAAGAACGAGTCAATTCTTAGCCTGCATTTTTTGGAAGACACTCTTGGTTGGTTGGCTGTCATTCTAATGGCGATTATCCTCAGATTTACAGATTGGTATATCCTTGATCCGCTCTTATCGCTTGTCATTTCTATCTTCATTCTAACAAAAGCTATTCCTCGCTTTTGGAGCGCGTTAAAGATTTTCTTGGATGTTGTACCAGAAGGAGTAGAGACGGGTGATTTGGAGAAGGATTTGGAGGCTTTGATCAATGTCAAAAGTGTCAATCAACTTAGCATTTGGTCCATGGATGGTCTGGAAAATAATGCCATTATTCATCTCTGTTTAGAGGATTGGGAGCAGATGATAGCAACAAAGAATCAAGTGCGTCAGCTCTTAGAAGAAAGAGGAATTCAGAATATTACCATCGAAGTGGATGCCAGCGAAAGCAATCATGCGCAACATAAACGGAGGGTAACAACCTTAGAGCAACCCCATGGGCATCAACACTAGAAAAAGCGACCTCGCTAGAGGTCGTTTTGTTATCCTATTCATTCCTTGTACTTTCTCTCAGAGTCAGTCTGGTTCCCAGCATAGTCAGGCTAGGTATTTTCCGACCGTGGAGTACTTCCTTATTAAGAATATCCATGCCTGCTCTGCCCATTTCTTCGGTATAGACGGTGATGCTGGAGAGGGGAGGATAGACTTGCTTGGTCAGACTAGTGTCGTTAAAGGAAATGAGGCTGACGCGGTCTGGTAGGCTGATTCCAGCTTCTTGGAGCGCACGGAGGGCACCGATGGCTAAACTATCGCTAGCTGCGAAAAAGGCTGGTGGGAGTTGGTCTCCTAAGTTCTGAATAGCCTCCTTCATCAAGTCATAGCCAGACTGGGCAGTAAAGCTTCCTTGAAAGACCAGTTCATCATGATAGATTTCTTTTGTTTGACTGTAGTTTCTGAAATTTTCCAGCCGCTTATCCTCAATGATTTCTTCTTGGTCAGTTGTTTCTTCAAGACCTGTTAGAATCCCAATGCGATTCAACCCTTGACTGAGGAAATAATCGACAACCTGTTTCATGGCAGTGTAAAAGTCCGTGATAATGCAGGTATGTCCTAGCGAAAGAGTATCACTGTCTAGAAAGACAAGAGGCTTTTGGTATTCTTCAAAGGCAGAAATCTGAGCTCGGCTAAACTTTCCGATGCAGAGAATCCCAATCACTTCCTCGCTTAATGTAAAAGGATGGTCATTAAAATAGCGCAAGATATCATAGTCCAACTCTTGGGCTCTTTTTTCTATGCCTAGGCGAATCTGGTAGTAGTAGAGGTCGTCCAGTTCCCCTTGTTCGCTGACCCATTGGATAATGGCAATCTTTTGCTTGGGCTTGTGGGACTCGCCTGTCTTGAGGTGCTTAGTGTAGCCCAACTCTTCAGCAACAGTTAAAATACGGTGTCTGGTTTCTTCTGTAACAGATAGGCTCTGGTCGCGATTGAGGACGCGGGATACGGTCGCGATAGAGACAGAGGCTAGCTGTGCAATGTCTTTTAAAGTAGCCATAAATCCTCCTTCTTTAAGGTTAGTATATCATATTTTTCTGCTTTTTACCGATAGTTTAGTAAAATTTTAGTAAAAAGGATTGACCTTGGAAAATCCCTTGGATACAATAGAAGAAAACGATTACACGTTAAGGTGACTTAACGGACAGTAAAAGGAGAAATCATATGACACAACATCTTACTGCTGAAACTCTTCGCAAAGACTTTCTTGCTGTTTTTGGTCAAGAAGCAGACCAAACTTTCTTTTCACCAGGTCGTATCAATTTGATTGGTGAACACACAGACTACAACGGTGGGCACGTTTTTCCTGCTGCTATTTCCTTGGGAACTTACGGTGCAGCTCGTAAGCGTGACGACCAAGTTTTACGTTTCTACTCAGCTAACTTTGAGGACAAGGGCATCATCGAAGTGCCTCTCGCCGACCTCAAGTTTGAAAAAGAGCACAACTGGACCAACTATCCAAAAGGTGTCCTTCATTTCTTGCAAGAAGCTGGACACGTGATTGACAAAGGTTTTGATTTTTATGTTTATGGGAATATCCCAAATGGTGCTGGCTTGTCTTCTTCAGCATCCTTGGAACTTTTGACAGGAGTCGTGGCAGAGCATCTCTTTGATTTAAAATTAGAGCGTCTCGATTTGGTTAAAATCGGCAAACAAACAGAAAATAACTTTATCGGAGTCAACTCTGGTATCATGGACCAGTTTGCTATAGGTATGGGGGCTGATCAACGTGCTATTTACTTAGATACTAACACTTTAGACTATAATTTGGTACCACTTGATTTGAAGGACAATGTCGTTGTTATCATGAACACCAACAAACGCCGTGAATTGGCGGACTCTAAATACAATGAACGCCGTGCTGAGTGTGAAAAAGCAGTGGAAGAGTTGCAAGCTGCCTTGGATATTCAGACCTTGGGTGAATTAGACGAGTGGGCCTTTGATCAATATAGCTATCTGATTAAAGACGAAAACCGTTTGAAACGTGCTCGCCATGCTGTGCTTGAAAACCAACGTACCCTTAAGGCTCAAGCAGCCCTTCAAGCAGGAGATTTGGGAACATTTGGTCGTTTGATGAATGCGTCACACGTTTCCCTAGAGCATGATTATGAAGTAACTGGTTTGGAATTGGATACTCTTGTTCACACAGCTTGGGATCAAGAAGGAGTTCTCGGTGCTCGGATGACAGGGGCAGGTTTTGGCGGATGTGCCATTGCCTTGGTGCAAAAAGACACTGTTGATGCCTTTAAGGAAGCTGTTGGCAAACACTACGAGGAAGTAGTTGGCTACGCTCCAAGCTTCTATATCGCTGAAGTTGCAGGTGGCACTCGCGTCCTTGACTAGTTAAAAGGAGGCTCTATAGTGACCTTAGTAGATAAATTTGTAACACACGTTATTGCTGAAAGTTCATTTGAGGAAATGGATCGAATCTACCTGACCAATCGTGTCTTGGCACGAGTGGGAGATGGTGTTTTGGAAGTTGAGACTGGTCTAGATAAATTGATTGACCTCAAAGACCAGTTGGTTGAGGAAGCCGTTCGATTAGAGACGATTGAGGATAGTCAGACTGCGCGTGAGATTCTCGGTGCTGAACTGATGAACTTGGTAACTCCTTGTCCAAGTCAGGTCAATCGTGACTTCTGGGCAACCTATGCCCAATCTCCTGAGCAAGCGATAGCGAATTTCTACCAACTCAGTCAGAAGAATGACTACATCAAACTCAAGGCTATTGCTAAAAATATCGCTTATCGTGTTCAATCTGATTACGGAGAGCTTGAAATTACCATCAACCTCTCTAAGCCTGAGAAGGATCCGAAAGAGATTGCGGCAGCCAAGTTGGTGCAAGCTAGTAATTATCCTCAGTGTCAGCTTTGTCTAGAGAATGAGGGCTACCTTGGTCGAGTTAACCACCCAGCTCGCAGCAACCACCGTATTATACGTTTTGAAATGGCTGGTCAGGAGTGGGGATTCCAGTATTCGCCCTATGCTTACTTTAATGAGCACTGTATCTTTTTAGATGGCCAGCATCGTCCCATGGTCATTAGTCGTCAGAGTTTTGAGCGTTTGTTGGCTATCGTAGAGCAGTTTCCAGGATATTTTGCTGGCTCTAATGCCGACTTGCCGATTGTGGGAGGCTCTATTCTAACTCATGATCACAATCAGGGAGGCCGTCATGTCTTTCCTATGGAATTGGCTCCCTTGCAAAAGACCTTCCGATTTGCTGGTTTTGAGCAGGTCAAGGCTGGGATTGTCAAGTGGCCTATGTCAGTGTTGCGTTTGACTTCGGATTCCAAAGAAGATTTGATCAACTTAGCTGATAAGATTTTGCAGGAATGGCGTCAGTATTCAGACCCTGAAGTGCAGATTTTGGCAGAGACAGACGGGACACCACACCATACCATTACACCCATTGCTCGTAAACGCGATGGTCAGTTTGAGTTGGATTTGGTCTTGCGAGACAATCAGACATCGCCAGAGCATCCTGATGGCATCTATCATCCCCACAAGGATGTTCAACATATCAAGAAGGAAAATATCGGCTTGATTGAGGTCATGGGCTTGGCTATCTTGCCACCTCGTTTGAAAGCAGAAGTGGAGCAAGTCGCCAGCTACCTCGTGGGAGAAGAAGTCTCAGTTGCCGACTATCATCAGGAATGGGCAGACCAGCTCAAAGCCCAACATCCGGACCTAGCAGATAAAGAAAAAGCCCTTGAAATTGTCAAGGACTCTGTGGGTGCTATCTTTGCGCGTGTTTTGGAGGATGCAGGGGTTTACAAGCAGACGGAGCAGGGACAGGCAGCCTTTATGCGCTTTGTTGAGCAGGTTGGAATTTTACCAGACTAGGAGCTTTCTCCTTGCACAGTCCTATAAAAAGTAGTATCATAGTGTCGTTTGAACTATCAGGAGGAAACGATGAAAGATTTTCATTTTGACGCTATATCTGCCTTTGAAAATTACGAAATAGAAAAAATGAGAGATGGTCATGTTGTGGTGACGACCAAAGTAGTGGACTCGTCGCTCAACTACTATGGCAATGCCCATGGTGGCTATCTCTTTACCCTTTGCGACCAGATCAGTGGTTTGGTGGTCATATCTTTGGGACTTGATGGAGTGACACTCCAGTCTTCTATCAACTACCTCAAGGCAGGAAAACTTGATGATGTATTGACAATAAAAGGAGAATGTGTCCATCAAGGTCGCACAACTTGTGTGGTAGATGTCGATATCACCAATCAAGAAGGCAGAAACGTCTGCAAAGCAACCTTTACCATGTTTGTAACAGGACAGCGGTCAGAAGAAAGACGGGTGAGGATATAACACAAAAAAGAGGCTCCCACCTCTTTTTTTATTTCTTTTTATGATTTAATACGGCATTGAGGACAATGGCGAGTAGGCTGGCTACGACGATTCCGTTTGAGAAGAACATTTGGAAGGCTGTCGGCATGCTGACAAAGAGATTACTGTTGTTGAGTCCGACACCTGCAGCGATTGATACAGCTGCGATAAGGAAGTTATGTTCATTGTTAGCAAAGTCAACACGGGCGAGGATTTGCATCCCTTGAATCGATACAAAACCAAACATCACCAGCATGGCACCACCGAGGACAGGGCTCGGAATGATTTGAGCAAGGGCACCAAACTTAGGAAGGAGTCCAAGGAGAACCAGGAAACCAGCTGCGTAGTAGATTGGTAGGCGAGTCTTGATACCTGACAATTTAACCAAACCAACGTTTTGTGAAAATCCTGTGTAAGGGAAGGTGTTAAAGATTCCTCCGAGAAGTACGGCCAAGCCTTCTGCACGGTAACCGTTGCGCAGGCGCGTGCTGTCGATTGGATCTTTTGTGATATCAGACAAGGCTAGATAAACACCAGTAGACTCAACCATAGACACCGTTGCGATGATACACATCATGACAATAGATGAGATTTCAAAGGTTGGCATCCCAAAGTAGAGTGGAGTTGGGACATGGACAAGTGGTGCTGCTGCAACAGGAGAGAAATCAACCAAGCCCATGCTAGCAGCAATAGCGGTTCCAACAACCAGACCAATCAAAATAGAGATAGACTTGATAAATCCTTTGGTAAAGATGTTGATCAAGAGGATAATCAGAACAGTAATAGCAGCAAGCAAGAGACTTTGACCAGTTGGCTCTGGAACGTTATTTCCCATATTTCCAATAGCGACAGGAATCAAGGTTAAACCAATCGTAGTAATAACAGATCCTGTTACGATAGATGGGAAGAGATTGGCTACTTTTGAGAAAATGCCTGAAACAAGAACCACGTAAATCCCTGATGCGATAAGGGCACCAAACATAGCGCCACTACCATGGCTTTGCCCAATCATAATCAAGGGAGCGACCGACTGAAAGGCAACTCCGAGAACGACTGGGAGTCCAATTCCAAAGTATTTGTTGAGTTGGAGTTGAAGGAAGGTTGCCACCCCACACATGAAGATATCTGTAGAAATCAGGTAGGTCAACTGCTCAGTTGAATAGCCAAGGGCTGTCGCAATCATGATAGGAACCAGGATGGATCCTGAGTACATAGCTAGTAAGTGCTGCAAGCCAAGAACGGCTGCTTGCGAGTGTTTTTCTTGAGTTTGCATTAGAGATCTGCCTCCTTAAATACGACTTGACCATTTTCAAAACGATCTAAACGAGCGAGTGATAGAACAGGGTAGCCTGCTTTTTCAAGCAAATCACGGCCATCTTGGAAGGATTTTTCAATCACAATACCGATAGCTTCGACTGTGGCACCAGCTTGTTCGATGATTTGAATTAAGCCTTTAGCAGCTTGGCCATTAGCAAGGAAATCGTCGATAATCAAGACCTTGTCCTCAGGTGAGAGGAATTTTCCAGCGATAGAAACGGTGCTGGTCACTTGCTTGGTAAAGGAGTAAACTTCTGCAGTTAAGATTCCTTCGTTCATAGTGATGTTTTTAGCTTTTTTAGCGAAAATCATGGGAACGTTTAAGGCTTCAGCTGTAAAAACGGCTGGGGCAATGCCTGACGCTTCAATGGTTACAACCTTGGTAATGCCAGCAGCAGCGAATTTTTCCGCAAAAACCTTACCAATCTCTCGCATCAAGCTAAAGTCAACTTGGTGGGTTAAAAAGGAATCCACCTTGAGGATGTTGTCACCCAAGATATGCCCATCCTTGAGGATGCGCTCTTCTAATAATTTCATAAGACCTCCTAAAGTCTAAAAGCCAATCCATTTGCTTGTTTATAGTTTCTGGCAAGAAATAGAAAAAGGACCTACTTAATCTCTAAGTAAGTCCCCAAAATAGGCATGGCAAAAACGACCATACCTCACTTCTGACTTACTTATTGTTAGGTGTTCCGGCACCTTGTAGAAACATCGTGCCAATTCACGACATAAACAAGTAAAATGATATTCAATTTCAAATAGGCTTGAGCCAACGTTTTTATTTTACACTAAATAACTTTAGAAATCAAATGTTTTGTCAGTGTTTTGGAATAAAAAACGAACAAATTGAAGAAAAATTGACAAAATCTCAATTATAGGCTAACATTTAGAAGTATTTTTCATCATAAAAGACATATTATCAAGATTCTTCAAGATCTGACAATATGCCTTTTTCTGATTTGAAAGATTTTTTCTATTCGCTAAATCTTAAAAAATAGCCATCTGGATCCAAAATCGCAAATTCATGGGGATATATAAAGCTATCTCCTACTCGAAATTCTCTTTTGGTTAGCGGACGATGGATAGGATAGTCAGCTTCCAGCAGTTTTTGGTGGAGCTGAGGGACATCTTCAATGCCAAAGGAAATATTGACACCGCGCCCGAAAGGATAGGTTAGTTGGGCTAATTCTTCTGTGCTGCCTTCTTCTAGCATAAGTTGGCAGTCTTCAAGCGAGAGGAAGAGAAATTTCTCCTCTGGACGCTCGTATTCGACAGAAAATCCCAGCAAGTCGCAGTAGAAGTGGCGTGACTTTTCGAGGTCAGATACTACAAATTCAGGAATGACAGCTTGATAGTCCATTCGTTTTCTCCTTAGAGTTCAATCTCCATGACAATGGGTGTGTGGTCTTGGCGCGCACCGGAGTCAATCATATCAGACTTGGTCACCTTGTCAGCCACGCGGTTGCTTGTGAGCCAGTAGTCGATTCTCCAGCCTGTATTGTTGATTTTAGAAGTCTTGCTGCGTTGTGCCCACCAAGTGTAGCGTTCTGGAACATCGCCATGAATATGGCGGAAGGTGTCGGTAAATCCAGTTGCCAAAAGGTTGGTAAATCCAGCACGTTCCTCGTCGGTAAATCCTGGTGAACGGCGGTTGCTGGCAGGATTTGCAAGGTCGATCTCATTGTGGGCCACGTTGTAGTCACCGGTTGCAAGGACTGGCTTTTCTTTGTCTAGTTCAGCCAAATACTCCGCATATTTGACATCCCAGACTTGACGTTCTTCCAAGCGTTTGAGGCCGTCGCCAGCGTTTGGAGTGTAAACTTGGGTCACGAAAAATTTATCAAATTCTAGAGTGATGATACGACCTTCCAAGTCCATGGTAGAAGGGGCACCGATTTCTGGGAAAGTGACAGTAGGTGTAAGTTCTTTCTTATAAAGGAACATGGTTCCAGCATAGCCTTTCCGGGCAGGTTCTTGGGAAGAGCGCCACGTGTTTGCGTAGCCTGGGAAGAGTTCTTCTAAAATCTCAAGATGTTTTTTAGTAGGCCCCTTGGCAGAAAGCTTGGTTTCTTGGATAGCGATAATATCAGCATTTTCAGCGACCAAGGTTTGTAGGACTTCTTGGGACAATTTGGCGCGAGCTGAGTCACTAGTTAGGGCAGCGTTTAGGGAATCAATATTCCATGAGATAAGTTTCATAAAGTTACCTTTTTCATTCAGATTATAGATTTTATTATACCAAAAAAAGGTCTATTTCCCCAACGTATGGTTTGAAAAATCACCCTCTTTCGTTTATAATTAAGAATGATTTTATGAAAGGGAGTGAAAATAAATGAAATTTTACTCATATGACTATGTGCTTAGCCAAATCAGTCAACAAAATGGAATCATGATTGGCTTTGGAATTGTTCTCCTAGCTATCACAGGATTTTTTGCCTTTAAGGCCTATCGAGATAAAAAGGGGACTAAGTTTCGGGAATTGGTCATGATTTTGGCCTTGACCTTAGTGGCCATGCTTTTAGTGACAATTTCAAAATACCAGACCAATCAAGCCTCTAACAATCAATTTCAAACCTCCCTTCATTTCATAGAGGTTGTTTCCAAAGACTTGGGAGTGGATAAATCAGAAGTCTATGTCAATACTTCTGCAGCCACTGATGGAGCGCTTGTCAAGGTAGGTTCAAATGTCTATCGTGCCATGAACGGGAGCCAACCAGACAAGTATCTTTTAGAGAAATTAGAATTGCATCAAACAGACGCTATTGAATTGGTGGAGGTAAACAAATGACACTCAATTATATGGAAATTTTAATCAAACTGGCCTTGGGGCTCTTCTCGCTTGTTTTTGTTATCAATGTGACAGGAAAGGGGAACCTAGCACCTAACTCTGCGACAGACCAAATTCAGAACTATGTTCTTGGTGGTATCATCGGTGGGGTAATTTACAATAGTTCAATCAGTATCCTGCAATACACAGTGATTTTGATGATGTGGACGATTTTGGTTTTGACCCTAAAGTGGCTCAATAACAATGTTCGCTTTGTCAAACGCTTGATTGATGGGAAACCAACTCTCCTCATCAAAAATGGGCAGATTGACCCAGAAGCCTGTCGTTCAGTTGGCTTGTCTGCATCGGATGTAGCCCTCAAACTTCGTAGCCAAGGGATTTTCCAGATGAAGCAAGTTAAACGAGCTGTGCAAGAACAAAATGGCCAACTCATCGTGGTTCAAATGGGAGATGAAAATCCTAAGTATCCAGTTGTGACTGACGGTGTGATCCAAGTCGATGTCTTGGAATCGATTGGTCGTAGCGAAGAGTGGCTGCTTGATAATCTCAGCAAGCAAGGGCATGACAATGTAGCCAACATCTTTATCGCTGAGTATGACAAGGGTGCTGTTACAGTCGTAACCTATGAATAAGAAAAACCTGGGGTCTTGTACTCTTCAAAAATCAAATTCAAACTGCGTCAACGTCGCCTTGCCGTACTCAAGTACAGCCTGCGGCTAGTTTCCTAGTTTGCTCTTTGATTTTCATTGAGTATTGGCCTCAGGTTTCCATTTGCAATCAGAAAGGGATTTTATGTCCATTATTCAAAAACTTTGGTGGTTTTTCAAGTTAGAAAAACGCCGTTATCTAGTCGGGATTGTGGCCCTGGTCTTGGTTTCCGTCCTCAATCTCATTCCACCTATGGTCATGGGGCGGGTCATTGATGCCATCACATCGGGGCAATTAACCCAGCAGGACCTCCTTCTTGACCTATTTTACTTGCTTCTTGCTGCCTTTGGGATGTATTATCTGCGCTATGTTTGGCGTATGTATATCCTTGGGACTTCCTACCGTTTGGGACAGATTATGCGCTCTCGCTTATTTGAACATTTCACAAAAATGCCTCCAGCTTTTTATCAAACCTACCGGACGGGGGATCTGATGGCACATGCAACCAACGATATCAATGCCTTAACTCGTCTGGCAGGGGGTGGTGTTATGTCTGCCGTGGATGCCTCTATCACGGCTTTGGTGACCTTGCTGACCATGCTCTTTAGCATTTCGTGGCAAATGACCCTAGTTGCCATTTTACCCTTACCTTTCATGGCTTATGCGACCAGTCGTCTAGGGAGAAAGACCCACAAGGCTTTTGGCGAATCACAGGCTGCCTTTTCCGAACTTAATAATAAGGTACAGGAGTCTGTATCAGGTATTAAAGTGACCAAGTCTTTCGGTTATCAGGCAGATGAGTTGAAGTCCTTTCAGGAAGTCAATGAATTGACCTTCCAAAAGAACCTCCAAACCATGAAATACGATAGTCTCTTTGACCCCATGGTTCTCTTATTTGTTGGTTCCTCCTATGTTTTAACCCTCTTGGTCGGCTCCTTGATGGTTCAGAAAGGGCAAATCACGGTTGGGAATCTAGTTACTTTTATCAGCTACTTGGATATGCTGGTTTGGCCTCTTATGGCCATCGGTTTCCTCTTTAATATCACTCAGCGTGGGAAGGTTTCCTACCAGCGGATTGAGGAACTTTTGTCTCAGGAATCACCTGTAAAAGACCCTGAGTTTCCTCTAGAAAGTATTGAAAATGGGCGTTTGGAGTACGCTATTGAAAGCTTTGCCTTTGAAAATGAGGAAACACTAACGGATATTCACTTTAGTTTGGAAAAAGGGCAAACGCTGGGCTTGGTTGGGCAAACAGGATCTGGGAAAACTTCCTTGATCAAGCTTCTCTTGCGTGAATACGATGTGGATAAGGGAGCTATTTATCTGAATGGCCACGATATTCGTGACTATCGTCTGACAGATCTTCGTAGTCTTATGGGCTATGTTCCTCAGGACCAGTTCCTCTTTGCGACTTCGATTTCAGACAATATCCGCTTTGGCAATCCCAACTTGCCCCTTTCAGCGGTCGAGGAAGCGACTAAGCTAGCCCAAGTTTACCAAGACATTGTAGCCATGCCTCAGGGATTTGATACGTTGATTGGTGAAAAGGGAGTCAGTCTTTCTGGAGGTCAAAAGCAGCGTCTGGCCATGAGTCGGGCTATGATTTTAGGCCCTGATATCTTGATTTTGGATGATTCTTTGTCGGCCGTGGATGCCAAGACAGAGTATGCCATCATCGACAATCTCAAGGAGACGCGAAAGGACAAGACAACCATTATCACAGCTCATCGTCTCAGTGCAGTTGTCCATGCAGATCTGATTTTAGTTCTGCAAAATGGACAGATTATCGAACGAGGTAGGCACGATGACTTGCTAGCCTTGGATGGCTGGTATGCCCAAACCTACCAGTCTCAGCAGTTGGAAATGAAAGGAGAAGAAGATGCAGAATAAACAAGAACAATGGGCTGTATTGAAGCGCTTGATGTCCTATCTCAAGCCCTATGGACTCCTGACTTTTTTGGCACTCAGTTTTCTCCTAGCGACGACGGTCATCAAAAGTGTCATTCCCCTTGTGGCTTCCCACTTTATCGACCAGTATCTCAGCAATCTCAACCGACTCGCTGTGACCGTTTTGCTGGCCTACTATGGCCTTTATATCCTACAAACTCTGGTCCAGTATGTCGGCAATCTTCTCTTTGCGCGGGTGTCTTACAGTATTGTTAGGGATATTCGTCGAGATGCCTTTGCCAATATGGAGAAGCTGGGCATGTCTTATTTTGACAAGACGCCAGCAGGTTCCATCGTCTCTCGTTTGACCAATGATACTGAGACCATCAGCGATATGTTTTCAGGGATTTTATCTAGCTTTATCTCAGCAGTTTTCATTTTTCTGACAACCCTTTATACCATGTTGGTGTTGGATTTTCGTTTGACTGCTTTAGTCTTGATCTTTCTCCCCTTGATTCTCCTTTTGGTCAATCTCTATCGGAAAAAATCAGTGAAAATCATTGAGAAAACCAGAAGTCTCTTGTCAGATATCAATAGCAAGCTGGCTGAAAACATCGAGGGAATCAGGATTATCCAGGCCTTTAATCAAGAGAAGCGCCTGCAGGCGGAATTTGATGAGATCAACCGAGAACACTTGGTCTATGCCAACCGTTCTGTAGCCTTGGATGCCCTCTTTTTGAGACCTGCCATGAGTTTGCTGAAACTCTTAGGTTATGCGGTCTTGATGGCTTATTTTGGCTATCGTGGCCTTTCTATCGGGATAACAGCAGGAACCATGTATGCCTTTATCCAGTATATCAATCGTCTCTTTGACCCCTTGATTGAAGTAACGCAAAACTTTTCAACCCTTCAAACTTCTATGGTTTCTGCAGGTCGTGTCTTTGCCCTGATAGACGAGAGGACCTATGAGCCCCTTCAAAAAGATGGGCAAGCCAAAATCCAAGAAGGCAATATTCGTTTTGAACATGTGTGTTTCTCGTATGACGGTAAACATCAGATTCTGGATGATATTTCCTTTTCGGTTAACAAGGGTGAAACCATTGCATTTGTAGGCCATACAGGTTCAGGGAAATCGTCTATTATCAATGTTCTTATGCGCTTTTATGAATTCCAGTCAGGGAGAGTTCTCTTAGATGGTGTGGATATTAGGAACTACAGTCAGGAAGAGTTGAGAAAAAATATCGGTCTGGTCTTGCAGGATCCCTTCCTCTATCACGGGACTATCAAGTCCAATATCGCCATGTACCAAGATCTTAGTGATGAAGAGGTACAGGCTGCGGCTGCCTTTGTGGATGCAGATTCCTTTATTCAGGAGCTTCCGCAGGGTTATGATTCCCCTGTTTCCGAGCGTGGTTCGAGCTTCTCTACTGGACAGCGCCAGCTTCTTGCCTTTGCTAGAACTGTTGCCAGTCAGCCTAAAATCCTGATTTTGGATGAAGCGACAGCAAATATTGACTCTGAAACAGAAAGTTTGGTTCAAGATTCTCTAGCTAAGATGAGACAGGGGCGGACGACCATTGCTATTGCTCATCGCCTTTCAACTATCCAAGATGCCAACTGTATCTATGTTTTGGACAAGGGGCGCATCATCGAGAGTGGAACCCATGAGGAACTCTTGGCCTTGGGAGGAACCTATCACAAGATGTATAGCTTGCAGGCTGGAGCCATGTCCTAATACTCTTTGAAAATCTCTTCAAACCACGTCAGCTTTATCTGCAACCTCAAAGCAGTACTTTGAACAGCCTGCGGCTAGCCTCCTAGTTTGCGTTTCGATTTTCATTGAGTATAAGAAGGAAATCCTTAAAATTACAGATTTCTTTCACCGCCTTTTCCATTTTGTGGTATAATGAAAAATGTTGACAAATAGTATAATAAAAACAAAGGAGAAATAGCATGCTGAAATGGGAAGACTTGCCCGTGGAAATGAAATCAAGCGAGGTTGAGTCTTACTACCAGCTTGTCTCTAAAAGGAAGGGTTCGCTGATTTTCAAGCGTTGCTTGGACTGGGTTCTGGCCTTGGTCTTGCTAATTTTGACTTCCCCAGTCTTTCTCATCTTGAGCATTTGGATCAAGTTGGATAGCAAGGGACCCGTCATTTACAAGCAAGAGCGCGTGACCCAGTACAACCGGCCGTTCAAGATTTGGAAGTTCCGTACTATGGTGACGGATGCGGATAAAAAAGGGAGTCTGGTGACTTCTGCTAACGATAACCGCATTACCAAGGTTGGGAATTTCATCCGTCGTGTGCGTTTGGATGAACTGCCTCAGCTGGTCAATGTCCTGAAAGGCGAAATGTCCTTTGTTGGTACACGACCTGAAGTGCCACGCTACACAGAGCAGTATAGCCCTGAAATGATGGCAACCTTGCTTTTGCCAGCAGGGATTACCTCTCCAGCCAGCATTCACTACAAGGATGAGGACACTATCATCAGTCAAATGACCGAAAAAGGCCTGCCAGTTGACCAAGCCTATATAGAGCATGTTCTTCCTGAAAAGATGCGCTATAACCTCACTTACCTCCGAGAATTTAGTTTCCTTGGAGACATCAAAATTATGTTTCAAACCGTGTTTGAAGTGCTAAAATAAAGTAGTCATGAGAAAATGAGTACAGACAAAAGGAGCAAATCAATGCCAAATTACAATATTCCATTTTCACCACCCGATATTACGGAAGCAGAAATTGCTGAAGTAGCGGATACCCTGCGTTCTGGTTGGATCACAACAGGTCCTAAGACAAAAGAACTAGAGCGTCGCTTGTCTCAATACACACAGACGCCTAAGACTGTCTGCCTCAACTCTGCGACTGCCGCTCTTGAGTTGATTTTGCGTGTTTTGGAAGTGGGACCTGGTGATGAAGTCATCGTTCCAGCCATGACTTACACAGCTTCATGTAGTGTCATCACGCACGTAGGAGCAACACCTGTCATGGTGGATATCCAAGCAGATACTTTTGAAATGGACTATGACTTGCTGGAGCAAGCTATCACTGAAAAGACTAAGGTGATTATTCCTGTTGAGCTTGCGGGGATTGTGTGCGACTATGACCGTTTGTTCCAAGTTGTGGAGAAGAAACGTGACCTCTTTACAGCTACTAGTAAGTGGCAAAAGGCCTTTAACCGTATTGTGATTGTTTCTGATAGTGCCCATGCTTTGGGATCTACTTATAAAGGACAACCAGCTGGTTCTATCGCTGACTTTACTTCCTTCTCATTCCATGCTGTTAAGAACTTTACAACGGCTGAGGGAGGAAGTGCGACTTGGAAGGCCAATCCAGCGATTGACGATGAAGAGATGTACAAGGAATTTCAAATCCTTTCCCTTCATGGTCAAACTAAGGATGCTCTTGCTAAGATGCAACTGGGTTCATGGGAATACGATATCGTCACACCAGCCTACAAGTGCAATATGACAGATATCATGGCTTCCCTTGGTTTGGTACAATTGGACCGTTACCCTAGCTTGCTTGACCGTCGTAAGGAAATCGTGGATCGCTATGATCGTGGTTTTGCAGGTTCTCGCATCCATCCATTGGCACACAAGACTGAAACTGTCGAATCTTCACGCCACCTTTACATCACCCATGTAGAAGGAGCGAGCTTAGAAGAACGCAATCTTATCATCCAAGAATTGGCCAAAGCAGGAATTGCAAGTAATGTCCACTACAAACCGCTTCCGCTCTTGACAGCCTATAAGAATCTTGGCTTTGATATGGCGAATTATCCTAAGGCTTATGCCTTCTTTGAAAATGAAATTACGCTCCCTCTTCACACTAAATTAAGCGATGAAGAAGTGGACTATATCATTGAGACTTTCAAAACAGTTTCTGAAAAAGTATTAGCTTCATCAAAAAAATTGTAAGAAAGTCTTGACAAAGAAAAAACAAAGTATTAAAATAAGTTCAACAAATCAGAAAAGTAATTATTTTTGATCTTCAGGGAGCCTGTGGTGATTGTGAACAGGTGGTTGGAAGTAGTGAAAGTGGGCTGATTTTAAAAATGAATTTGAAACAATGAAAGTTCGGTGCGCACACCTTACAGTGCAACTTGTTGTTAGACAAGGTAGAGATGTAAAGGGGATAGTCCCTTTATAATTGAGGTGGCACCGCGTTACCAACGCCCTCACACAGAGTAATTTTCTGTGTGTGGGCTTTTTTCTATCCGTCGTTTTGTTTATCTTTTATTAGGGCGTTAAGTCGCTTTGATGAACTTGAGTTCTATCTACAGCTCCTTGCCTACTACTAAAAGCAAACAAAAAGGCCGGATTCATACAGAAAGAGGAAAATTTTATGACAACTAAAGGTTATTTTGGACAATTTGGTGGTAGTTTTGTACCGGAGCCGATTCAGGCTTTGTTGGATGAGTTGGAAGTGACATTTGACAAATACAAGGATGATCCAGAGTTTTTGGCAGAATTTCGTCATTACTTGAAAGACTATTCAGGTCGCGAAACACCGCTTTATTTTGCAGAAAGTTTGACAGATCACCTAGGTGGCGCTAAGATTTATCTCAAGCGCGAAGATCTTAATCATCTGGGTTCTCACAAGCTCAACAATGTTTTAGGACAAATTCTTTTGGCTAAACGTATGGGCAAAAAACGAGTGATCGCAGAAACAGGAGCTGGTCAACATGGTGTTGCGACAGCAGCGGCTGCAGCCAAGTTTGGTATGGCCTGTGATGTCTACATGGGAGCAGAGGATGTGGAACGTCAACGTCTCAATGTTTTCCGGATGGAGATGATGGGAGCAACTGTTCACGCAGTTGAAACAGGGACACGAACTCTCAAGGATGCGGTAGATGCAGCCTTTGGAGCATGGATGAATGACCTTGAAGCCTTCTATGTTTTGGGATCTGCTGTGGGTCCTCACCCTTATCCTACAATTGTTCATGAATTTCAAAAGGTCATCAGTGAAGAATCTCGTCGTCAAATTTTAGAAAAAGAAGGTCGTTTACCAGACTACGTTATTGCCTGTGTAGGTGGTGGTTCCAATGCCATTGGTGCTTTTTCACAGTATGTGGCTGATGAAGAAGTTAAATTGGTTGGGGTCGAAGCTGCTGGTCATGGACTTGACACAGACAAGCACGCAGCTACTATGACAAAAGGTAGTATCGGAATTGTCGATGGTATGAAGACCTATGCAGTCTTTAAGGAAGATGGAGAGCTGGCTCCAGTTTACTCTATCTCAGCTGGTTTAGACTATCCAGGGGTTGGCCCAGAACACGCTTACTTTAAAGATTCAGGTCGCGTGGAATATGTAGCAGCGACAGACGAAGAAGCTGTTCAAGCCTTGCTCCTTCTCAGCAAGACTGAAGGAATTATCCCAGCGATTGAAAGTTCACACGCCATCGCAGAAGCGGTTAAACGTGCACCGAAACTAAGTAAAGATGAAATTATCATCATCAATGTCTCTGGTCGTGGAGACAAGGACGTAGCTGCGATTGCAGACTACCTAGAAGCTAAAAAATAATAGATGGAAAAATTACAGTCCTTTCTCTCATAGAGAGCTTGTGGTTGCTGGAAACAAGCAGAGAAAGCTGTAAGGTTGGGTCCATCTGAAACAAGAGAAGAAAACATAATTCTCAAGGGAGTGCCCTTTATCGCACAGCCTGTTACAGGAGGTATCTGAGACAGGAATGAGAGATAGGAGAAATCCTATAATTGAGGTGGCACCGCGAATTTCGTCCTCACGCAAGTTATTTTGCGTGGGGATTTTTATATATTTACCGCAGATATTGCGATTAATTTTTTAAATATTTTCAATAAATAGGTCGTTATAGAATATTTACGAACGAAGTGAGTTTCTAAAAGATGTTTCCCGCCATAGTGGTATCCTAGAGAAGCAAAGATGCTTCTCTAGGACGGAATTTTTGAGACACATGGCTCAAAAATTAGATCTTTCATTTCATGGATTTCTAAAATCATCCACTGGATAATTTTACCTCCCGTCCGCACTATTTAAGGGAAATAGAAAAAAGATAAAAATTAAAAATAAGAAACTGAAAGGGAAATACAATGGAACGAATCATTCATGGAGATGTCTTATCACCAATCTTGGCTTATATGCGCCTAAAGGGGCAACACAAGGTGATCTTAGAGAGTATTCCGAGAGACAAGGAAACCGCTCGTTTTTCTATCTTAGCCTATAATCCAGTTTTTGAGATTCAGTTTGAAAATGGAGTTCTTTATCAAAATGGGCAAGTGATTGATCGGGATCCTTTGGATTTCCTTTATGAAGTGACTCATAAGAGCCAACACCATTCAGACCTCCCTTTTGGTGGGGGAGCCATTGGCTTTGTGGGTTACGATATGATTTCGCTCTATGAGGAAATCGGCCAAATCCCTCAAGATACCATTGGGACTCCAGACATGCATTTCTTTGTCTATGAGAGCTACATGGTCTTTGACCACAAGAAGGAAAAAATCCATGTCATCGAAGATGCTCTTTATAGCGATCGCAGTCAAGAAGATTTGGAAGCAGCCTTGAAGCAAGTGCTTGAGGAATTACGCATTCCTGCTCCAAATGAATTTGAAGACTTGGATCTATCTCCGCTGGACTTCAAACCCCATATCGCTCCTCAGAAGTTTGAGCAAATGGTGGAAACCGCTCGTGGCTTGATTCGTAATGGTGATATGTTCCAATGTGTACTCAGTCAGCGCTTCTCAGCAGAGGTTACTGGAAATCCTTTTGACTTCTACAGAAATCTCCGCGTGACTAATCCTTCTAATTACCTCTATTTCTATGACTTTGGTGATTATCAAATCATCGGTGCTAGTCCAGAAAGTTTGGTTTCTGTCAAAAATGGCATCGTGACAACCAATCCGATTGCAGGGACGAGACCAAGAGGAGAAACGGATGAAGAGGACAAGGCCTTAGCGACAGACCTGCTTTCTGATGAGAAGGAAACAGCAGAGCATCGAATGCTGGTGGACTTGGGTCGTAACGATATTGGCCGCATCTCTGAAACATCCAGTGTTCAAGTTACCAAGTATATGGAAGTAGAGCTTTTCCGCTACGTCATGCATTTGACCAGTGTTGTGAAAGGACGGTTGCTTCCAGAACTCACTGCCATGGATGCCTTGAAATCCACACTTCCAGCTGGAACAGTTTCAGGAGCACCAAAGATTCGGGCCATGAGACGTATCTATGAACTGGAAACAGAAAAACGTGGCGTATACGCAGGAGCAATCGGCTACTTGTCTGCGACGGGTGATATGGATTTCGCCATTGCCATCCGAACCATGATTCTCAAAAATCAAACAGCCTATGTGCAGGCTGGGGCAGGGATTGTCTACGACTCCATCGCCCAAAACGAATACCAAGAAACCATTAACAAGGCTAAATCTATGACTAGAATTGGAGAACTAAGACCATGATTTTATTGATTGACAACTATGATTCTTTTACCTATAACTTGGCCCAATACATTGGGAATTTTGCAGAAGTTCAGGTTTTGAGAAATGATGATCCCAAGCTGTATGAAGAAGCTGAAAAAGCAGATGGTCTGGTCTTTTCTCCTGGTCCTGGTTGGCCAGTTGATGCTGGTAAGATGGAAGACATGATTCGTGATTTTGCAGGTAAGAAGCCGATTTTAGGGATTTGTTTGGGTCACCAAGCCATTGCAGAAGTCTTTGGTGGTAAGTTAGGTTTGGCTCCAAAAGTCATGCATGGGAAACAGAGCAATATCAACTTTGAAGCGCCATCTGTTCTGTATCAAGGTATCGAAGATGGCCGTGCGGTCATGCGTTACCACAGTATTTTGATTGAAGAAATGCCAGAAAACTTTGAAGTGACAGCTCGTTCGACTGATGACCAAGCCATCATGGGGATTCAACATAAAAACCTACCGATTTATGGCTTCCAGTACCATCCAGAGAGCATTGGAACGCCAGATGGTTTGTCTTCTATTCGGAATTTTATCGACAAGGTTGTAAAGTGAGGAAACTAGGATGAAAGAGATTATTGAAAAACTAGCAAAATTTGAAAATTTATCAGGTGTGGAAATGACGGATGTCATTGAGCGTATCGTAACTGGACGTGTAACAGAGGCACAGATTGCTTCTCTCCTTTTGGCTCTTAAGATGAAGGGGGAAACACCTGAAGAGCGCACAGCCATTGCTCAAGTCATGAGAGGACATGCCCAACACATTCCAACTGAGATTCATGATGCCATGGACAACTGTGGTACAGGTGGGGACAAGTCTTTCAGCTTTAACATCTCTACAACTGCAGCCTTTGTCTTGGCTGGTGGCGGTGTCCACATGGCCAAGCACGGTAACCGTTCGATTTCTTCTAAATCTGGCTCTGCAGATGTCCTAGAAGCCTTGGGTATCAATCTAGACCTCAAACCAGCTGAACTAGGTAAGGTCTTTGATAAAACTGGCATCGTCTTTCTCTTTGCTAAAAATATGCACCCAGCCATGAAATATATCATGCCAGCTCGTTTGGAACTAGGAATTCCAACGATTATGAACTTGACTGGTCCACTGATTCACCCAATGGCTTTGGAAACACAGCTTCTTGGAATTAGCCGTCCAGAACTTCTAGAAAGTACAGCTCAGGTTTTGAAAAATATGGGTCGCAAACGTGCCATCGTGGTTGCTGGACCAGAAGGTTTGGATGAAGCCGGCTTGAATGGAACAACCAATATTGCTCTTCTTGAAAATGGCGAAATTACCTTGTCAAGCTTTACTCCAGAGGATTTGGGAATGGAACGCTACGCTATCGAAGATATTCGTGGAGGTAACGCTCAGGAAAATGCAGAAATTTTGCTCAGCGTTCTTAAAAACGAACCAAGTCCATTCTTGGAAACGACAGTTTTAAATGCTGGTCTTGGTTTCTATGCTAATGGTAAGGCAGCTAGCATCAAGGAAGGAGTTGCCTTGGCCCGTCAAGTGATTGCTAGTGGCAAGGCTCTTGAAAAACTCAGACTGTTACAGGAGTATCAAAAATGAGTCAGGAATTTTTAGCACGAATTTTGGAGCAGAAGGCGTGTGAGGTTGAGCAGATGGAACTGGAGGAAATCCAGCCCCTGCGCCAGACCTATCGCTTGGCTGACTATCTAAAACAACACCAAGACCGTTTACAGGTAATCGCTGAAGTCAAGAAGGCTAGCCCTAGTCTGGGAGATATCAATCTCGATGTGGATATTGTGCAACAGGCCCAGACTTATGAAGCGAACGGCGCAGTGATGATTTCTGTTCTGACAGATGAAGTTTTCTTTAAAGGTCATTTGGATTATCTACGGGAGATTTCCAGTCAGGTACAGATTCCAACGCTCAACAAGGACTTTATCATCGATGAAAAGCAAATCATCCGAGCTCGCAATGCAGGTGCAACAGTCATCCTGCTCATTGTGGCAGCCTTGTCCGAAGAACGTCTTAAGGAACTGTATGACTATGCGACAGAGCTTGGTCTGGAAGTCTTGGTGGAAACTCACAATCTAGCTGAACTAGAGGTAGCTCACCGCCTTGGAGCTCAAATTATCGGTGTCAACAATCGCAACTTGACTACCTTTGAGGTCGACTTGCAGACCAGTGTAGATTTGGCCCAGCACTTTGAGGAAGGTCGTTATTACATTTCTGAATCTGCCATTTTCACAGGGCAGGATGCGGAACGAGTAGCACCATCCTTTAATGGAATTTTAGTTGGGACAGCTCTTATGCAGGCAGAGGATGTGGCTCAAAGAATCAAGGAGTTGCAGATTGACAAAGGTTAAGATTTGTGGACTATCGACCAAAGAAGCGGTGGAAACAGCCGTTTCAGCAGGAGCAGACTACACCGGTTTTGTCTTCGCACCCAGTAAAAGAGAGGTGAGCTTGGAAGAAGCTACTGAGCTGGCAAAGCTTATTCCTACAGATGTCAAAAAGGTCGGCGTATTTGTTTCACCAAGTCGAGCTCAACTGCTAGAAGTCATTGACAAAGTTGGTTTGGATTTGGTTCAAGTTCACGGTCAGGTAGCAGATGATTTATTTGAGAATTTACCTTGTGCCAGTATTCAGGCTGTGCAGGTGGATGGAGAGGGTCATGTGCCCAATTCTCAGGCAGACTATCTACTCTTTGATGCCCCTGTGGCTGGGAGTGGCCAGACCTTTGACTGGGCTCAACTGGATACGATTGGACTAACTCAGCCCTTCTTTATCGCAGGTGGGCTTAATGAAGACAATGTAGTACAAGCAATTCAACACTTTACTCCTTATGCAGTAGATGTATCAAGCGGAGTGGAGACAGATGGACAAAAAGATCATGAAAAGATTAGAAGATTTATAGAGAGGGTAAAGAATGGCATATCAAGAACCAAATAAAGATGGATTTTACGGGAAATTCGGTGGACGTTTTGTCCCAGAAACATTGATGACAGCAGTTTTGGAGTTGGAGAAGGCCTACCGTGAAAGTCAGGCAGACCCAAGTTTCCAAGAGGAATTAAACCAACTCTTGCGCCAGTATGTAGGACGTGAAACTCCCCTTTACTACGCAAAAAACTTGACCCAGCATATTGGCGGAGCCAAGATTTATCTCAAACGTGAAGACCTCAACCATACAGGGGCTCACAAGATTAACAATGCCTTGGGACAAGTTCTTCTGGCTAAACGCATGGGCAAAAAGAAAATTATCGCTGAAACAGGTGCTGGTCAGCACGGTGTAGCAACTGCAACTGCTGCGGCTCTCTTTAACATGGAATGTACCATCTATATGGGTGAAGAGGATGTTAAACGCCAAGCTCTCAATGTTTTCCGTATGGAGCTTTTGGGAGCCAAGGTTGAGTCAGTGACAGATGGTTCGCGCGTGCTCAAGGATGCGGTCAATGCAGCCCTTCGTTCATGGGTGGCTAATATCGATGATACTCACTATATCCTAGGTTCTGCCTTGGGGCCTCATCCTTTCCCAGAAATCGTTCGTGACTTCCAAAGTGTCATCGGTCGAGAGGCTAAACAACAGTACCGCGATTTGACAGGACAAGATCTGCCAGATGCCCTAGTAGCCTGTGTTGGTGGTGGTTCAAATGCCATTGGTCTATTCCATCCATTTGTGGAAGATGATTCTGTAGCCATGTATGGAGCTGAAGCGGCTGGTCTTGGTGTGGATACGGAGCACCACGCAGCAACCTTGACCAAGGGTCGTCCAGGTGTCCTTCACGGTTCCCTCATGGATGTGCTCCAAGATGCCCATGGTCAAATTCTTGAAGCCTTCTCTATCTCAGCAGGTTTGGACTATCCTGGTATCGGTCCAGAACATTCTCACTACCACGATATCAAACGTGCTAGCTATGTCCCTGTGACAGACGAAGAAGCCTTGGAAGGATTCCAACTCATGTCTCGTGTAGAAGGGATTATCCCAGCCTTGGAATCTAGCCATGCTATCGCCTTTGCAGTGAAATTGGCCAAAGAACTCGGTCCAGACAAATCCATGATTGTCTGTCTATCAGGTCGTGGGGACAAGGATGTGGTCCAAGTCAAAGACCGCTTGGAAGCAGATGCAGCAAAGAAGGGAGAAGCTCATGCCTAAGACACTAACAGAAAAATTAAACGCTATAAAAGCAGCTGGAAAAGGAATTTTTGTTCCCTATATCATGGCTGGTGACCACGAGAAAGGTTTGGATGGTCTAGCTAAAACAATCCACTTTTTAGAAGATTTGGGTGTCTCTGCAATTGAAGTGGGCATTCCCTTTTCAGACCCAGTTGCAGATGGACCTGTTATCGAAGAAGCTGGCTTGCGCAGTTTAGCCCACGGGACTTCTACACAGGCTTTGGTTGAAACCTTGAAAACCATTGAAACAGAGATTCCACTTGTCATCATGACCTACTTTAATCCCCTCTTTCAGTACGGTGTGGAGAATTTTGTCAAAGATTTGGCAGATACAGCGGTTAAGGGCTTGATTATTCCAGACCTGCCTCATGAGCATGCCAACTTTGTAGAACCATTTTTGGCAGACACAGACATGGCCTTGATTCCTCTAGTTAGTTTGACGACAGGAATTGAGCGTCAGAAAGAGTTGATTGAAGGGGCAGAAGGATTTGTCTATGCGGTTGCTATCAATGGGGTGACAGGGAAATCAGGCAATTACCGTGCAGACTTGGACAAGCACTTGGCACAACTGCATCAAGTAGCCGATATCCCAGTCTTGACAGGTTTTGGCGTATCTAGTCAAGCCGATGTAGAACGCTTTAATGCGGTGTCAGATGGCGTTATCGTTGGTTCAAAAATCGTAAAAGCTCTTCATCAAGGAGAGCCAATTCAGGACTTTATCAAACAAGCAATAGCTTACCAAAAATAATCACACAAGTAGCAAGTAAGAGGAAAGGCACGAAAGGAAGTCTTTCCTTTTTCTTTTGCAGGAGAAAGGCTAGAATCCCTGTCGCAGAAGCAAACTGAATCAAGATAAGTAATTCGGTTACGCTAAAGACGAGAGAGCAGGAAGCTAAAAAGAGAAAATCCCCTGCGCCCATGCGGATATCGATAAAATGAGCCAAAATTCCAAGAACAAGGAAGAAGACCATGACCAGATTCCAACCAGAGGAAGCCATGAGGAGTAGATGGAAAGTCATCCAGACCAGTAAGGGATATTCCTGATGGCGAAAGTCGTAGATGCCCAAGGTCGAACCCGCAGTGATTAGGATGACTTGGCTCAAGGAAAGTAATTCCCAGGAGTAAAGCAGAAAGAGGAGTCCTAAGCCTAGTTCAAAGAGGGCATACCAGACAGGATAGCGAGCCTTGCAGTAGCGACAGCGAAAGCGACCAATTACTTGAGAGATAATCGGAATCAAATCCAAGGGGCGCAAGCGAGTCTGACAGGCATCGCAGTGGCTAGCTGGTAGGATAATGGATTGCTCAGGAAAACGGTCAATGACCAAACCAAGAAAGGAAGCGAGAATGCTCCCGACAAGAAAAAAATAAATATCAATCATACTTATCTATTCGTAAAAAATGGGAGAAGTAGTATAATGGAGAAACATAGACAAGATAGTGAGGTCAAGATGACAATTCGTTTTGAAGAAAATGTGAGCATAGAAAATGCCCAGCTCGTATGCCAATGGTCCAACTCCCTCGGCAAATCCTTTCAAGAACAATGGATGGGGCCAAAGATTCCTTTTCCCTTAACAATTCAAATCTTGCAAGATTTGGAAGGATTCTTTTCAATCTTTGATGGACAAGAGTTTATCGGTCTTATCCAGAAAATTAGACTAGAAGACAGGAATCTTCATATCGGGAGATTTTTTATCAATCCCCAGAAACAAGGGCAGGGCTTAGGTAGCCAGGCTTTAAGGAAATTTGTTAGTTTGGCCTTTGAAAATGGAGACATAGACAGTATTTCTCTAAATGTCTTCGAGGCAAATCAAAGAGCTCAGAATCTTTACCAAAAAGAAGGATTTGAAATCGTTCAAATAGTTGAAGAACCTGTACGAAAATACATCATGAAAAAGGGGAGATAGAAAGCAAACAGCCTTGAAATCAATGTTGACTGCGATTATGAACCTGAATCAGCCCCTCAAAAGGGACTGTATATGAATGAACGTTACCAGTGTTTAAAAACTAAAGAATATCAGGTACTTTTATCTTCCAAGGGTAGACAAATTTTCGCTAAACGTAAGATTGATATGAAATCTGTCTTTGGGCAGATAAAGGTTTGTTTGGGTTATAAGAGATGTCATCTGAGAGGTAAGAATCAAGTGAGAATTGACATGGGATTCGTACTCATGGCCAACAACCTGCTGAAATATAATAAGAGAAAGAGGCAAAATTAAAAAGCTAGAGTTCCGCAATTGGAAATCTCTAGCTTTTTGTTTTCTGAGAATCATCTTGACTCAGACTCTTTTGACTAATGTTACTAAAAAGATAAAGTAACTTTTAACCTTATTTATCGTCGCCACTCAACATGTTTTTGATACCTTCTACAGCACCTTCTACAGCGTCTTTGGCATCTTCGGCGACTTCTTTTACTTTAGAAACAACTTTTTCAGCTGCTCCTTCTTTTTCCATTTTTTCATCACCGATGGCTTTCCCAACACCTTCTTTAATAGAACCTTTAGCTTGATTTAATTTTTCTTCTACTGACATGATAATTTCTCCTGTTATATTTATTTTATCTTAGTTTACACGAGTGTTTTCGTGAGATACTACACCAGTTGCTGCACCTTTAACAGCTTCTACACCTTCGCTAACTTTTTCTTGAACAGTTGAGAAACCAGATCCAAGACCAGATTTAGCTTTTTCGAATTGTTCTGAAGCGAATTCTCCTGTTGATTCAGCAACGTCAGATACGCGATCTTGAAGGCTTACTGAGTCTGCTTCATGTTGTTCTTTAGTTTTGATGTCGACAACGTTTACGTTGATTTCAACAACTTCCAAGTCAGTCATTTTAGCAACTTCTGAAGATACGATTTCTCTGATTTCTGAATATAAAGCTGGAACATTTTTTTGGTACTCAACAATAACGTTTAAGTCAACTGCAACTTGTGTTTTACCAACTTCTACGTTAACACCACTTGTTACGTCATCGCTGTTAACGATTTTTTCTTTAAGATTTGAGAAGAAACCACCGTCGATTCCCAAAAGACCTGAAACGTTTTCTAGTGACAGACCAATGATTTTTTGTAGTAATATATGACATTGTGTTTTCCTTTTTATTTCTTAAAGCTGAGGACTGTTTTTCCACGTGAGCGACCATTAGCGACCTTGTCTAATGCGCTATTTACCTCTTCAAATGGATAAACTGTATCGATAGAGGGTTTGATTTCTAATTTACTAAAGAGGTCAGCTACCTCTTGTAATTGAGCGCCATTGCTTTCTACAAATATAAAATGGTAGTGGACGCCATATTTTTCCGCCATCTTATCAAATTTGCGACTTGCTAAGCCAAGTAAAATTTGTTTCCATTTTGGTAGATTCATGCGTTTAGCAAAGGCACCGTTTGGCATGGCACGGAGGGAAACAAGATGACCACCTTTTTTCATGATAGACATTTGTTTCTCAGTTTCAGCTCCACCGAGAGTATCGAGGACATAATCAACCTGGCTAACAGTTTTTGTATAATCCTCTGTTTTGTAATCGATAAATCTATCTGCTCCAAGGTTCAACACACGCTCAGCACTATATCCAGAACCGTTGGTGATGACCTTCAAACCTTTGGCCTTGGCAATTGGAATGGCCATTCCACCGACACCACCAGTCCCACCAGAAATAAAGATCGTTTTCCCAGCTTGAGCGCCCATGAGTTCAAGAGCCTGTATAATGGTCAAGGCAGTAAGAGGAACAGAAGCAGCCTCCTCGTCTGATAGATAGTCTGGAACCTTGGCTAAGGCTTGGCTATCGACAGCTACGTATTCTGCAAAGGCGCCGATATGATCAAGTGGCAGACGGCCAAAGACACGGTCTCCTATCTGAAAGTTGTCAACTTGCTTGCCAATGCTTTCAACGATCCCACCGACCTCGTTACCTGCAGTTTGAGGAAGTTTGTAAGGAACAATCATCTTGACCTCACCACGAGAGATCATGTTATCGAGAGGATTAACACCGGCTGCGGTGACTTTCACCAATACTTGTTTGTCTGTAATACTTGGTTTAGCGATTTCTGTGATGTTCAGTGTGATATTGTTTTTGTTATAAGTAGTGTGTTGTGCGGCTTTCATGTGATTTCTCTTTTCTTTTTCTATATGATTTTATACCTGTATCTGATACAAGTATATGTTATTTCCAGTAAAAACTGACTTGTTATCAAATCAGTTTCGGACTTGTTTAGCTTGTTTATATAGATTGTCAATGACATCTTCTAAAGTTTGATTTGCTAATTCCTTCTCTAATTGAGATTCGGCACTAGCGAAAAGCGGTGAAACTGCTCCTTGGATATGTTTTCCAACAGGGCAATCAGGATTGCTATTTTGATGAACAGGGAATAAACTAATGTGATTGATTTCTTGAGTAGCATAGTAGATCTCTAGTAAAGTCATTTTCTTTGGAGACTTACTGAGTTGATAACCTGTTTTTCCTTGCTGGGAATGAATCAAATCTGCATTTTTCAATAAGGCAATCACTTTTCGAATGTAACTAGCGTTAGTCCCAACACTAATAGCTAGTGCTTGAGAACTTAAGGTTTCCTTGCTTTCACTAATCATTGTTAAGATATGCAAAGCAACTGAGAATTTTGTATCCATATGAATCCCTCTCTTAATAAACTTGTATCAGATACAAGAACAAGTATAACATAAATTAAAAGAAAAGCAAGTCTTTTGTTTTAAATTTTAAAAAATTTTGAGTGCAATCAGATTAGAGCTGTCTGGGAAGGGTGTTCATAAAATTATACCGTTGATATCCATTAGTTGACCAAAAGTAGAACAGATACACAAAAAAGCCTTGTAAATCAAGGCTTTTTCCTGTTGTATTTAGATGCCCCCTACAGGGATTTGGAAAGGACTTTCATATTGAGAGCAATTAAAAATATTGAAATATAAGTGATTTTAGGTATTTTCAATGTCATGATTTAAAAATGGGACAAAAGTGGGGCAAATCAGTTATAGACAAGCAAAAAAGCCTTATAAATCAAGGCTTTTCCTGTTGTATGTAGATGCCCCCTACAGGGATTTGGAAAGGACTTTCATATTGAGAGCAATTAAAAATATTGAAATATAAGTGATTTTAGGTATTTTCAATGTCATGATTTAAAAATGGGACAAAAGTGGGGCAAAAACCATACAGATTCTAAACTGTATGGTTCTTTTTTTATCTAACCAAGAAAGGTTAAAACTTATTAAAACAAATGCAATCAACTGTTGAAAACTTTTTAGTCCGTGTAATATAAAAACAAGTAAAAAGTTGAACTATAGGGAATATTGTGTCATAATAGGTAATAGATGAATAATTAATAGATTGGAAATAATGCTTTCTTACCTTAACAAGTTGAATTGGTTATACATTTTTTCGTCGCAATTGTGTCTATCTCTCGAGTTTAGCTAGTTTTTATAAGCTCTGGTTTCTAATCAATATAACAAATTTTAGAAGTGCATAAGACAAGATGGTGACATTACTACAGTCATTTCTAGTCACCATATGTTGCTGGCACAGGCTGTTTGTAGTGTTGGCTATTTACTAGTCAGTTTAATCGGAGTGTTTAATTTTTATTGTTGAAAGGTTTTTATATGGCGAAAATTCTATCTTTAGGTCTGACAGGTAAGAAATTACTTGCTCAGGGGTTCTTGTTTGTTCTGCTAGGTCTCATCTTGATGGTCACGGGGACTTGGTTGCCAGTAAAGGTTATTCGACTGGTTCTGTTTTTAGCTTGGATAGCAACGGTCTTAGATTTAGTATTACGTATTTTCAAAAAAAGTCAGTCAACGGACACCTTGGGAGTTGCACTGGTTAAATTGTTAGTGCTGGGATATTTGCTTGGCTCCAATCTTGCGACGGATGTGCCGATTTATATTTTGGCTCTTGTGATTGGAGTTTATCAGATTTTTCATGCTAGTATTAACCTTGTCACCTATGTTCTCTACCGCAAAAACAAAATTCGACCTCGTTTTCGTCTCTTACTAGATGGACTCGTACTAGTTTTTCTTGGTGGGACTAGTCTTTTGTCCTCTACAGGAAATTCTGTCTTTCAACTCTTTGTATTAGGGGCTTATTTTTTCCTTTATGGTGTGTCCAATATCCGTGACGGTTTCTTATTTGAAGGGGAAATTGGGAAAAACCATCTCAAACGTCGCATTAGAATTAGCTTACCTATTGTCCTAGCCGCTCTCATCCCTGCAAGAACTTTAGCAAAAATTAACAAATTTATGCTGGAAAATGCTGATGAGGAAGAAGATATCCATCTTGGAATAGTGAAGTCTGGTAAGACAGCAGAGCTAGAAATTTTTGTTCATACAGCTGAGACCTCCCTGTTTTCAGCTATTGGTCATGTGGATATCTGCTATCAGGGCCGTGTTATTTCTTATGGCAACTATGATCCGTCATCTGAGACCTTATTTGGTATGGTAGGAGATGGTGTCTTATATTTCTGTGACCGCGATAAGTACATTGATCTATGTAAACGTGAGAGTCAAAAAACACTTTTTGGTTACGGAATAGATTTGACACCTGAAATGGAAAAAGCAGTTCAGAAAAAGTTGGCTGAATTGAAACAACTGACGATTCCATGGGAGCCAAGTGCAGATAAAATCATGACAGGTGATGGTAAGGAAGACTACACCTACGCTTATAAAATCAGACATGAGACAGATGGGGAACTTTATAAATTTATCAAATCTAAGTTTAAATCCTACTTTGTCTTATCTACAAACTGTGTGCTCTTGGCTGATACCATAGTCGGTCAGGCTGGCACCGATATCCTCTCACCCAAAGGATTTATCGCTCCAGGAACTTACCAAGCCTACCTTAATCGAGAGTTTGAAAAACCAAATAGTATAGTCGTATCTAAACATGTTTATTAAGGAGAATTTATGAACTTAGTAAAAAAATACACCCCGTTAATACTTTTTATAGGGCTGGTTGCTCTTGTAATTCTGAATGCATCGAGCTTTATATCAGGAGCAATCTCTCTCTTTGATGTAATATCAACCTTGATTTATGGTGCTGTTATTGCTTTTGTGCTTAATGTTCCTATGAAAAAAATTGAACAGTACTTAGTTAAATTGAAGGTAAAGGCAGAGTTGCGTCGTCCGATTGCCATGGTACTTGTTTTCCTAGCTCTTATCTTAATCGTGATTGCTCTTTTGGTTTTGGTGCTGCCAACCCTAGCCCAGACTATTAGTCAGCTGGGAACAGTCCTTTCAACAGTCCTTACTCAACTTGGGAAATTGCTAGGCAGCTCGGAATTTGTAACCAAAGACATGTTGTCAACTATCGTATCAGGCATACAGGGACAGTCTAGCTCTATTAGCCAAGCTTTGATAGGTTTTTTATCAGGTCTGACTAGTAATATCGGCAATATTTTTTCAAGTTTGATGAATGCCTTTTTGATTATAGTCTTCACCTTTTTATTTTTATCCAGTAAGGAACATTTGGCAGCGATGACGAGTCGACTTCTAAAAGTTTTTCTTCCAGAGAAGGTGGTGATAAAGTTGACTTACATTGGACAAGTAGCACTAGAGACTTATGACCAATTTTTGATGAGTCAGCTGATTGAAGCAGTTATCATAGGAGTTATGATAGCGGTTGGTTACAGCGTGTTTGGGATACCCTATGGAGTAATGACAGGTATCTTTGCAGGAGTGCTATCGTTCATTCCTTATGTAGGGCCTATGATTGCTTGTGTTGTGGGAGCGATTTTTATCTTCACAGTGAGTCCTACTCAAGCCTTACTTTCTCTTCTTCTATATCAAGTTATACAGCTGATTGAAGGAAACCTTATTTATCCTAGAGTTGTAGGTCAATCTATTGGTTTGCCAGCTATTTTCACGCTTGCGGCTGCTAGTATTGGAGGCAATCTCTTTGGCTTACTTGGGATGATATTCTTTACACCGATATTTGCTGTTATCTATCGATTGGTTAAGGAATTTGTCGTTGCAAAGGAAAATCAGCTAGATTAAGAAAAACTAAATTTAATAAGATATACTGAGAAGAGAGTGAGAGATTCTCTTCTCTTTTATTTTTAAATACTTTTCTACAAAAAGC
>NZ_JBKOTR010000014.1:0-44671 GCF_049738015.1 Streptococcus sp. CL5.50 | reverse complement strand
ACAAATTTCGTCCTTTCTAGATCTTAGCTTTTATTCAACCCACTACAGTTGACAAAGAGCCGAAAAAAGAACCTTGCTACGCAAGATTCTTTTAGTGTCTGACTTAAATAATTGTTCTTCTGGGAACTAAATCGAATTAAGCTTCGATTTCTGTAACCATACCTGAACCAACAGTACGTCCACCCTCACGGATAGAGAATGTAGTACCTTGTTCTACGGCGATTGGGTGGATCAACTCAACGTCGATTGTCACGTTATCACCAGGCATTACCATTTCAGTACCTGCTGGAAGTTCGATTGAACCTGTAACGTCAGTAGTACGGAAGTAGAATTGTGGACGGTAGTTGTTGAAGAATGGAGTGTGACGTCCACCTTCTTCTTTAGTAAGGATGTAAACTTCACCTTTGAATTTAGTGTGTGGGTTGATTGAACCTGGTTTAGCGATAACTTGTCCACGTTCGATTTCGTCACGTTGAACACCACGAAGAAGGACACCTACGTTATCTCCGGCAAGACCTTCGTCAAGTTGTTTACGGAACATTTCAACACCAGTAACAACTGCTTTTTGAGTTTCTTCTTTGATACCAACGATTTCGATTTCGTCGTTGACTTTAACGATACCACGGTCGATACGTCCTGAAGCAACTGTACCACGTCCAGTGATTGAGAATACGTCTTCGACTGGAAGAAGCAATGGTTTATCAGTGTCACGTTCTGGTTCTGGGATGTACTCATCAACTGTGTTCATCAATTCCATAACGATGTCTTCGTATTTAGTGTCACCTTCAAGGGCTTTAAGAGCTGAACCTTGGATAACTGGAAGATCGTCACCTGGGAAGTCGTATTCTGACAATAGGTCACGGATTTCCATTTCAACCAATTCAAGCAATTCTTCGTCGTCAACCAAGTCAACTTTGTTCATGAAGACGATAAGGTGTTTAACACCAACCTGACGTGAAAGAAGGATGTGCTCACGAGTTTGTGGCATTGGTCCGTCAGTTGAAGCTACTACAAGGATAGCTCCGTCCATTTGAGCGGCACCAGTGATCATGTTTTTAACGTAGTCCGCGTGTCCTGGAGCGTCGATGTGAGCGTAGTGACGTTTTTCAGTTTCGTACTCAACGTGCGCAGTGTTGATTGTGATACCGCGTTCGCGTTCTTCTGGAGCAGCATCGATAGACGCATAGTCTTTAGGTTGGTTAACTGATGAAGGCAAGCGACGTGCCAAAACAGTTGTGATAGCTGCAGTTAGGGTAGTTTTACCGTGGTCAACGTGTCCGATAGTACCAATGTTAACGTGTGGTTTACTACGATCGTATTTTTCTTTTGCCATTTGAGTAAAAGCCTCCAATAAAATATATTTTATAGATAGACAGTAGGCAATACAGTCTAACTTTCCTTACTATTTTATCAAATTTCAGCTAAATTGCAAGTGTTTTACAAAGTTTTTGTGAATTATTCTTAATCTACTAATCTAAACGGTATTTCTACTCCCATCACTTCTTTAATGAAAAAGAAAAATCAGGAATTTCCTGATTTTTACTTAGCTAATTCTCTTTCTCGTTCTTTCATTATTTTATGATTTTCATACAAACGTGATAAAAACTTAGAAATTTCTTTTAAGATAGAATAGGTTGGTACTGCGACAATCATGCCAATGACACCATAGATATTACTTGATAACAAAAGTAATACTAAAATCGTAATTGGATGAACCTTCATCACTCCACCAACGATTCGAGGGTAAAGGATGTTCCCATCTACTTGTTGAATAATCAACATATAAACAACTGCAATCAGCATTCTATGAGGATCAGTAAAGACATTGGCGATAATCATCGGAATCAAACCAATACTTGGTCCAACATAAGGAATGAGATTGGCCAATCCTGAAAAGATGGCAAAGACCAAAGCGTATTTCAAACCAATCACGCTATATCCGATAAAGGCCAAACAACCAATAATAATCGCATCAATAGCAACTCCACTAATATATCGAGCAATTGTAGTATTCAAATTTTTTAAAAGACCTGTAATATGCAACTTATCTCGCTTTAAAACAGTACGCTCAAGCATCGGCAAGAATTTGTGGCCATCTAACAAAAAATAAATTAAAAATACAGGTGTCATGATAATAATCAAAACAGTACTAAAGAGCGCAGATAAGACACTTCCAACACTATTCGTTACACTATTTAGGATATTCTGTAGAATATCTACATAAGAGAGATTTAACTGTTGAATAGTCGCTTGAATATCTAAATTTTGAAAGGCTGGATAAGTGGATAAATCGATAATCAAATCTTGCAGACGACTGTAGATTGTCTGACTTGTAGCAATCAAACTTGTCAGCTGATTAATCAAAATCGGTAAGAGATAGACGACCCCAATAACTAGCCCACAAACCAAGGCGCACAAGGTTAGTAGAATACCAATGATACGGTTAATTTTGAAATACTTTTGTAAAAAATTTACAATAGGATTGGTCAAATAATATAAAAAACCACCTAAAAGAAAGGGAATCATTATAGTGTTTGCGACACTTACAAAAGGCGTTATAATCCCACCCATCTGTCTCCATAAATAAAAGATGATGGTTAATAGTAAAATCTCACTGGTCCAAAAAAATAATTTATTCTTACGAAACATGAAGTACCTCCATTCATCTATTTTACCACACTTTCAAAAAAGCTTCTTTCTTATATCATGAAACTGGGAATATTTTTTTCTTTATGATAGAATAAACTTACTATGAAAAAAATAATTTTAACTCTCCTAAGCCTTTCCGTTATTGGGGCAGCATCTACTGTTGATGCTCAAGATTTTAATATTGCTGCTAAACATGCAATTGCTGTTGAGGCAAATACCGGTAAAATTCTCTATGAGAAAGATGCAACCCAGCCAGTTGAAATTGCTTCGATCACAAAATTGATTACTGTTTATCTTGTCTATGAAGCCTTGGAAAACGGTAGTATTACACTATCAACTCCGGTAGATATCTCTGATTATCCATACAAATTAACGACAAATTCTGAAGCGAGTAACGTTCCTATGGAGGCTCGTAATTATACCGTCGAACAACTACTTGAAGCAACATTAGTATCCAGTGCTAACAGTGCAGCTATAGCCCTAGCTGAGAAAATTGCTGGCTCAGAAAAAGATTTCGTCGATATGATGCGTGCAAAACTCTTGGAATGGGGAATTCAGGATGCCACTGTTGTTAATACAACGGGCCTTAACAATGAGACTCTAGGGGATAACATTTACCCAGGCTCTAAAAAAGATGAGGAAAATAAACTCAGTGCATATGATGTCGCTATCGTTGCTCGCAACCTCATCAAAAAATACCCACAAGTCTTGGAAATCACCAAAAAAACTTCTTCTACTTTTGCTGGAATGACAATCACTTCTACCAACTATATGTTAGAAGGCATGCCTGCTCATCGTGGTGGTTTTGATGGACTTAAGACAGGGACAACAGACAAGGCTGGAGAATCTTTTGTTGGTACTACCGTCGAAAAAGGGATGAGGGTTATCACAGTTGTTTTGAATGCAGATCATCAAGACAATAATCCTTACGCTCGTTTCACAGCTACATCTTCACTAATGGATTATATCTCTTCTACATTCACACTTCGTAAAATCGTTCAGAAAGGTGATGCTTATCAAGATAGCAAAGCCCCTGTACAAGATGGAAAAGAAGATACTGTCACTGCTGTTGCCAAAGATGATATCACTCTAATTGAACGTGTTGGGAGTCAAGCTTCCCAATCTATTCAATTCACACCTGATTCTAAGGCAATTCCAGCACCACTTGAAGCCGGAACAGTGGTTGGACATTTGACTTATGAAGACTCAGACTTGATTGGTCAAGGTTACATTACCACAGAACGGCCTAGTTTTGAAATGGTAGCAGAAAAGAAAGTAGAAAAAGCCTTCTTCTTAAAAGTTTGGTGGAATCAGTTTATCCGCTTCATCAACGAAAAATTATAAAAAAATCGCGATTTTAAACCGCGATTTTTTTGTTACAAGTTCATCTTCAAAATCCTTGATTTTGAGTAAATCTAATACTCAATGAAAATCAAAGAACAAACCAGGAAGCTAGTAGTAGGTTGCTCAAAGCACCGCTTTGAGGTTGTAAATAAAGCTGACGTGATTTGAAGAGATTTTCGAAGAGTATAAAAACAAATTTTACCCAACTGATCCTTCCATTTCATAGCTAATCAAACGGTTCAGCTCAACAGCATATTCCATTGGAAGCTCCTTTGTAAATGGCTCTACAAATCCCATAACAATCATCTCAGTTGCCTCAGATTCTGACAATCCACGGCTCATGAGGTAATAGAGTTGCTCTTCTGAAATCTTAGATACCTTAGCTTCGTGTTCCAAAGCGACTTGTGAGTTGTGAATTTCATTAAACGGAATAGTATCTGATGCTGATAAGTCATCCATGATAATGGTATCACACTCGATGTGAGAGACAGATTTCTTAGAGTTTTTATTAAAGGTTACTTGTCCACGATAGTCAACCTTTCCTCCACCTTTAGCGATGGATTTAGACACAATAGACGAGCTGGTATGTGGAGCGTTGTGGATCATCTTAGCTCCAGTATCCTGGTGTTGCCCTGCATTGGCAAAAGCGATAGAGAGCATGGTACCACGCGCCCCTTCTCCATCTAGGTAAACAGATGGGTATTTCATGGTTGTTTTGGCACCCAAGTTACCATCAATCCACTCAACAGTGGCATCCTTTTGAGCCTTCGCACGTTTTGTAACCAAGTTATAGACGTTATCAGACCAGTTTTGGATGGTTGTATAACGCATATAAGCACCATCTAAGGCAAAGATTTCTACGATGGCAGCATGCAAGCTGTTACTTGAATAAGTTGGAGCTGTACATCCTTCTACATAATGAACACTTGCTCCCTCATCAACGATAATCAAGGTACGTTCAAACTGACCAGTATTTTCGTTATTGATACGGAAGTAAGTTTGAAGTGGGATATCTACCTTGATCCCTTTTGGTACGTAGATAAAGGTTCCACCAGACCATACTGCTGAGTTAAGGGCAGCCAATTTGTTATCTGTTGGCGGTACCAACTTAGCAAAGTATTGTTTAAACAAGTCTGGGTATTCCTTGAGGGCAGAATCTGTATCTGTAAAGATAATCCCCAATTTTTGGAACTCTTCCTTCATGTTGTGGTAAACCACTTCTGACTCGTACTGGGCAGAGGCACCAGCTAGATAAGCACGCTCAGCTTCAGGAATCCCGATACGCTCAAAGGTTTCTTTAATCTTTTCAGGAACGTCATCCCAAGAACGAGCTGGTTTATCAGATGGTTTTTGATAATAAATCAGGTCATTAAAATCAATCTCTGACAAGTCTGCTCCCCAAGTTTGCATGGGCATTTTTTTGAAGGTTTCATAAGACTTCAAACGGAATTCTAGCATCCACTCAGGTTCTCCCTTAGCAGCTGATAGCTCACGAATGACATCTTCATTCAGTCCTTTTCCTGTCGATAGAACAGGCTCTACATCATCATGGAAACCAAATTTATATTCACCAAGGTCAATTGGTTTTGGTTCTACTCTTTCTTCAGCCATAATATCCTTTCTTTCATTCTTTATTTCTACTGATTCATAAGACAAAAGAAATTTGTCTTACTGATTGTCTTGATTTTCAATTGTTTTCTTCAGAGCGTTCCAAGCTAGGGTTGCACACTTGATTCGTTGAGGGAATTTTGCAACGCCTGATAAGAAGGCTGCGTCTCCAAGTTGGTCTTGACGCTCATCTTTTTGCCCTTGAACCATTTCAGAAAAAATGGTCGCAAGTTCTAAGATTTCTTGTTTGGTCTTGCCTAAAACGGCATCTGTCATCATACTAGCAGAGGCAGTTGAAATCGTACATCCTGAGTTTAGAAAAGCAATATCTACCAAACGGTCCTCTGCATCAAACTTGACAGAGAGGTTGATGACATCCCCACAGGTTGGATTGTTGAGACTGATTTGTTCAGCATCTTCCAACTTTCCTTGATGATGTGGATTTTTCGAATGGTCCGCTACCACTGCCATATAAAGGCTATCTAGTTTAGAAAGTGCCATTGAAAAACTCCTTTGTCTTTTGTAAGGCATCGACTAGCTTGTCGCAATCTGCCTTTGTATTATAGATATAAAAACTTGCACGAGCTGTTGCTGGAACATCCAAATACTGGAGCAAAGGTTGCGCACAATGGTGACCTGCTCGAACAGCCACTCCTTCATAATCCAAAGCAGTCGCAAGGTCGTGCGGATGAAGGTCGCCTAGGTTAAAGGCAATAACACCTGAACGTTGAGCCAAGTCCTGTGAACCATAAATGGTCAGTCCTTCAATCGCCTGCAGTTTTGGATAGACGTATGCGATCAATTCTTGTTCATGGGCTTCAATGGCATCCATACCAATGTTTTCAAGATAATCCACAGCTGCTGCCAGTCCAATTGCACCTGCCATATTGGGAGTTCCTGCCTCGAATTTCCAAGGTAATTCCTTCCAACTAGCAGATTGTTCATAAACGAAATCAATCATTTCGCCGCCAAATTCTACTGGTGACATTTGTTCCAGATACTTTTCTTTACCGTAAAGAACACCGATACCAGTTGGACCCGCCATCTTGTGACCTGAAAAGGCAAAGAAGTCCACATCCAAGTCCTGGACATCAATCTTCATATGAGGCGTAGATTGAGCACCATCCACCACCATTATGGCACCAACTTGGTGGGCCAATTGAGTAATTTCTTTGATTGGATTGACCACACCAAGAACATTGGAGGCGTGAGCAAGGGAGACAAATTTCACCTTATCAGTCAATTTAACTCGCAAATCATCCATATCCAGAGCTCCGTTCTTGAGATAAACATAGACAAGCTCTGCTCCAGTCTTGCGACAGGCCTCCTGCCAAGGAATGATGTTGGAATGGTGTTCCATGACAGAAATCAAGACCTGGTCTCCCTCAGTCAAGACTTCCTCAGCATAACGCGCCACCCAGTTCAGACTGGTTGTCGTTCCTCTAGTAAAGAGAACTTCCTTTGTAGACCCTGCATTGATAAACTTACGAATGGTTTCACGAGCCGCCTCATAAGAAGCTGTCGCCCTTTCAGCCAAGGTATGAACTCCACGATGAACATTGGCATTGTCGTTCTCATAGTAGCGGTTAATCGTCTCCAGAACTGCTAGTGGTTTTTGTGTCGTCGCAGCATTGTCCAAATAGACCAATGGTTCATCGTTGACAATCTGGTCTAAAATTGGAAAATCCTTGCGAATCGCTTCTACATCTAACATAGGCTCCCCCTTAGCGTTTTGACAATTTTTCTTCGATAGTTGCAATCATTTCATCACGAACTTCCTTGACTGGAATCTCAACGATAACAGATCCAAGGAAACCACGGACAACCAAACGTTCTGCAGTTGCCTTGTCCAAGCCACGGCTCATAAGGTAATACATATCTTCTGGATCAACTTGTCCGATAGAAGCCGCGTGTCCTGCAGTTACGTCATTTTCATCAATCAAAAGAATTGGATTGGCATCTGAACGCGCTTGGTCTGAAAGCATGAGAACACGACTTTCTTGTTGCGCATCTGCTCCCTTGGCACCCTTGATAATGTGCCCAATACCATTGAAGGTCAAGGTTGCTTTTTCAAGAATAACCCCATGTTGAAGGATATTTCCGATTGAGTTGCAACCATAGTTAGTTACTCGGGTATCAATCCCTTGTACCTGACGGCCACTTGAAAGTGCTACGACCTTAAGGTCTGCATGGCTACCATTACCAATCAAGTCACTATCAAAATCCGCAACGACGTTTCCTTCGTTCATGACACCGATTGCCCAGTCAATGCTTGCATCGTTGCCTAATTTACCACGACGGCTAATGTAAGCAGTGACGTTTTCACCTAGACGGTCGATCGCAGCAAACTTCACTTGAGCACCAGAACGTGCAATCACTTCCACTGTGATATTGGCAGTTGCTTTGGCACTTCCTTCACCGCGTGACTCTAAACGCTCCAGATAACTAATCTTAGAGTTTTTACCAGCGATAATCATAATATGCTTGTTAAACGGCACATCGCTATCGCTGTCTTGATAGAAAATTCCTTCGATTGGTTCAGCAATTTCCACGTTATCAGGAATGTAGAGAACAGCACCACTATTGAAATAAGCTGTATGGTAGGCTGCCAACTTGTCATCGTCATACTTAACAGATGACATGAAGAATTCTTCGATCAGCTCTGGAATTTCTTCTAAAGCTGAATGGAAATTTGTGAAGACAACACCCTGTTCAGCTAACTCAACTGGAGTTTGCTCAAAAACAGTTTGAGTTCCTACTTGTACCAACTTCAAGTGATTATCTAGAGCTGTGAAATCTGGAACATTTACTGATGGCTCACTTTCTGTAATCGTTCCATCACCCAGATTCCAACGGTGGAATTTGACACGCTCAATAACTGGTAATTCTAAACTCTCAATCTTATCAAAAGCTTTTTGACGGAGGTCAGCCAACCAGCTTGGTTCAGCGTGCATTTCTGAAAAAAGTTTAATATTTTCTTTAGTCATTTACTTCTCCTAAAAGATACGAGGGAATTACAATTCTTCCTTGTAGTCGTAGCCAAGTTCTTCAGCTAGTTTTGCGTATCCTTCACGTTCCAAACGTGCAGCCAATTCTGGACCACCTGAAAGGACAACACGACCTTCCATCATGACGTGTACCACATCAGGTGTGATGTAGTTCAAAAGACGTTGGTAATGAGTGATAATCATAGCACCAAAGCCCTCACCACGCATAGCATTAACACCTTTAGAAACAACTTTAAGGGCATCAATATCAAGACCAGAGTCAATCTCATCCAAAAGGGCAAAAGTTGGTTCCAACATCAAAAGTTGAAGAATTTCATTACGTTTTTTCTCACCACCAGAGAAGCCTTCGTTGAGGTAACGCTCAGCCATTTCTTCTTTCATATTAAGCAATTCCATTTTTTCATCTAGCTTAGTGATGAACTCGCGAACTGAAATCTTCTCATCGTCTTCTTTACCAGCATTCATAGCTGCACGAAGAAACTCAGCATTGGTAATTCCAGGAATTTCTGATGGGTATTGCATAGCAAGGAAAAGTCCCATACGCGCACGCTCGTCCACTTCTAACTCAAGAATGTTTACGCCGTCAAACAAGACTTCACCTTTGGTAACTTCATAGTTTGGATTTCCCATGATAGCGGCAGAAAGAGTCGATTTACCTGTACCATTTGGTCCCATGATAGCGGCGATTTCTCCTGTTTTCAGGGTCAGGTTAACCCCTTTTAAAATTTCTTTTCCTTCAATCTCGACGTGAAGATCTTTGATCTCTAATACTGACATGATAGTTCCTTTCTTTTTCAAGACCTTTACAATTCTTACTGGAAACATACTTGATTTCCCTAGAAAATACGGTAAAAGGTCAATAAATATACTTTTATAGTATAACAAAAAAAAGCCTAAAAGGCTTTGATTTTGTCTAGAAGCTGAGGACTAGTCTTTTCCTTTTAAATGCTGGTCAATGACATCTACAATCTTGCCCATCAAGTAACTAACTCGGAAATTTCTAAAGAGCAAAATGGCCCAAAAGGCTGCCATAATATAGCGACCAGTCATCCAGGCTTCATTGAAAAAATAGGTCTCAGCAGCTGTAAACAGCGCGATGATAATAAATTGTTGTCTATTCATAAACTTATTGTATCATGAAATCTTTCTTTAGTCTTCCTCTACCTTCACTTTATCAGCCAAAAATTCAAATCCTTCTGGAATCAGGCTTTCTTCTGCTTCTTTTTCAGTTTGAGAAGATTTGGCTTTGGCTGAAAAGGCTGCGCGAACTTCTTTCCATTCCTCCATGGAAATAGCTAAAATCTCAGGTGAAAAACCTGCTGCCTGACTGAGGATGTTACCAAACATGGTGTTGAGATTGTCCCGTTTCATGGTTTGACCAGCATTGAAGTTAGACTCAAAAGCAAGAATAGCATGGTGTTCATTGGCCGCAACTGGTTGAGATCCGACTAGAAGAGCCTTGTCCGGCCCCCCTAGACTTTCAATTACTTCTCCCCAGGCATTCTGCAAACGAATCAGATTTTGACGTGCTAAATCAGGATTTTCAACGGCCTCTTGTAAGATAGATTGAACCTTATTGCGATCCACACGATAGACGGTTTTGCTCGCTGCTGGGCGACTAGGAGCTGGATTTGTTGGCTTAGATACGGTTCCCACATTTGCGAGTTCTTGTTTGAGACGTGTCACTTCTTGTCTCAGCGAATCAATTTCATGTTCAACTGCCCCAGAAAGAGCTGCTTCAGGCTTAACCTCCGCCAAACGAATGGTCATCATCTCAGCATAAATCTTGGGCTGCAAACTAGACTTAATATCTGCTAAACTGACTGTCGCCAAGCGAATCATTTCAAACAGATTTTCTTGAGGAAGTGCCAAATTTTCTACAAAGACTGGACTATGATGAGTGTTTTCTCCACCTGTTTGGACAATTAACAAGTCTCTTAAATAGTGCAAAAGGTCGGTCACAAAACGAGTCATGCTCTTACCATTGTCAGAGAGAAGATTTAAGCAATACAAGGCCTTGGGAACATCCTGTTGAGACAAGGCAGCCACATAATCATCCAAGGCTGATAGGCTAATAGTGCCAGTAATTTCTTCAGAAATGGCAGTCGTCAATTCATTTCCCTGTGTTAAACTTAGGGCTTGATCCAAAATAGACAAGGCGTCTCGCATTCCACCTTCAGCCCGTCTAGCAATGATTTCCACAGCCTCTGGTTCAGAACTGATATTTTCTTTGTCTAAGATATAGTGAATATGTTCCTTAATATCCTGTGTCTTAATCGATTTAAATTCAAAACGTTGCACACGGGATAGAATAGTCGCAGGTATCTTGTGCAATTCAGTAGTAGCCAAAATAAAGACCACATTCTGTGTTGGCTCTTCTAACGTCTTTAGGAGGGCATTAAAAGCTCCTGTAGACAGCATGTGAACCTCATCTATGATATAGACCTTATAACGAGCAAGGCTAGGCGCATAGGTAGATTTATCACGAATTTCACGGATTTCATCCACCCCGTTATTAGAGGCTGCATCCATTTCAATGACATCTTCTAAACTACCATCCGTCACCGCTTGACAAATATAGCAGTTATTACAAGGTTCACCACCCACTTGATTGGGACAGTTCATAGCTTTGGCAAAGATCTTAGCCACACTAGTTTTTCCCGTTCCACGTGGACCAGAGAAAAGATAGGCATGACTTATTTTCTCTTGCTCTACTGCTTGTTTAAGAGTCTTAGCCACAACTTCCTGTCCAACCAACTGGGAGAAGTTTTGACTTCTATATTTTCGATAAAGAGCTTGATACATTAGGCTTTCTCCCCAAACATTGTAAAGTCCCATTCTGTCTTTTCAAGCAAAATAGCGACAAATTGTTCCAAATAATCTCGATCCATAGCATCATAATCATCAATCTCTGAAGAATCCAAATCCAGAACTCCAAGTAATTGACCATTCTTCATCATCGGCACAACAATTTCACTTTTAGCGCTACTATCACAAGAAATATAGTTGGGATAAGTCGTTACATCACCAACCAGAACAGTTTCCTGAAAGTGGGCTGCCTCACCACAAACACCTTTGCCTAGTGCAATACGGATGCAGGAAACACCTCCTTGGAAGGGACCTAAAACCAATTCCTTTCCATCAAACAAATAAAAGCCTGCAAATACGGTATTAGGAAAGCGTGATTTTAGAAGAGCACTGGCGTTGGAAAGATTAGCCAAAACATTGGTTTCACCATCCAATAAAAAAGAGAGCTCCTCATTTAACATTTGATAACATGATTGTTTTTCTGATTCTAACATAGAACTATTATATCAAAAAAGACTTACAGACAAAAGAAAAATCCCTTGTTTAGAAAACAAAGGATTTTATGAATTTTCAATTTGATTAAAGTTCGATATCACCGAACAAGTCAGCCATTGAGAATCCTGTTTGTGTTTCTGGAAGTTCGAAATCACGTTTTTCTTGACGTTTTGGACGACGTGGACGAGCAGCACGTTTTTCTTCTTTTTGTCCTTCTTCTTGAGCTGGACGCTCTTCAAGAGCTTTGATAGAAAGTGATACGCGCTCTGCATCTGCGTTAACTTCAAGAACTTTAACTTGAACTTCTTGACCAACTTTAAGAGCTTCTTTAGGATTTTCAATACGTTTGTGTGAAATTTGTGATACGTGAACAAGTCCATCGATACCTGGCAATACTTCAACAAATGCACCGAAGTCAGTCAAACGTTTAACTGTTCCTTCTACTACATCACCTTTAGCCAATTTTTGCTCAACGCCATCCCATGGTCCAGGTGTTGTTGCTTTAAGTGAAAGTGATACGCGTCCTTCTTCTTCGTTAAGATCAAGGATTTTCACTTCAATTTCTTCACCAACAGTTACAACTGATTTTGGTGATACGTTACGTTCGTGTGACAATTCAGTCAAGTGAACCAATCCGTCAACACCACCAAGGTCGATGAAAGCACCGAAGCTTGTGATACGTGCAACTTTACCAGTTACAACATCACCAACAGCCAATTTACCGAAAACTTCAGCACGAGCTGCTGCAGTAGCTGCTTCAACAACTTCACGACGTGAAAGGATGAAGCGGTTTTCTTTAGCGTCAACTTCTTTGATTTTAGCATCAAATTCTTGACCTACAAAACGCTCAGTGTTACGTACGAAACGAGTATCCAACATTGAAGCTGGGATGAATCCACGAACACCTTCAAATTCTACTGAAAGTCCACCTTTAACGGCACGAGTTCCTTTAACAGTGACAACTTCTTCTTCGCGACCAACAAGTTTGTCCCATGCTTTGCGAGCTTCAAGGCGTTTTTTAGATACAAGGTATGTAACTGTATCAGTATCTTTACCAACTACTTGACGAAGTACAAGAACATCCAATACTTCTCCTACTTTAACAAAGTCATTGATATCTGCATCGCGATCGTTTGTCAATTCGCGAAGAGTCAAGACACCTTCAACACCAGTTCCAGAGATTGCAACGTTAGCTTGAGTCGCATCAACTGTCAATACTTCAGCACTAACAACATCACCAGTCTCAACTTGGCTAACGCTATTTAGCAAATCTTCAAATTCGTTCATCTAAAAAATCCTCCAACAATCAAGTTTTTCTTAAACTTGACATACTTATAATTTTTTTCCTAAGCACCCGCAAGGACATGTTCATATCGTTCACGTCTTTCAATTATAAAAATAAAATACCCTAAGATATTTTGCTTTTTATCTTGATTATTACCTAAGAACTGGGGTAGCTGGATTCGAACCAACGCATGAGGGAGTCAAAGTCCCTTGCCTTACCGCTTGGCTATACCCCATTGATGAAATGGAGAGAGAGGGATTCGAACCCCCGAACCCGAAGGAGCGGATTTACAGTCCGCCGCGTTTAGCCTCTTCGCTATCTCTCCTACAATCAACATGGACTATTATATCATGAAAATTTCAAAAAAACAAGACTTATTTTGCTAAATTATAATTTTCAATCAAAATTTCCACAGCTTTTTCCAATTTTTTATAAAAACTATCGACATTCCCATTCTTTATAATGGCAAATTGTCCATCTAATTCGGCAATTTCTCCGATAACTTTTTTACCGATAGTCAATGTATAACCTTCAAAACTGTCTTTTCCTACATTAACCTTGGCATCTGCTACTTGAATTTCAATTTTTTTATCTTTCTTACTCATTTCATACCTCTCTTCACTTTTTCTATTTTACAAGAAAATCCTAAAACTAGCAAGAAAAAACTCTACATCAGGCTTGTCTGATATAGAGTTCTCCGCTTTATTTAATGTGTTTTTCTAGTTCTTTTTGGTACTTACCATTTGATTCCAATTTTTCTTTTTGCCATTTTTTCAGTGCTTCTTCATATTCTTTTGTCGTAACGATATCTTTTTGCAATTTCATTCCTTTAAAGATATATGGGTCACCCTTAATACCAACTTGTGAGTATGGTTTTGAGAATGGCACTACATTACTTACAACTGGAGAACCGCCAGATGAGGCTGTCGGCATCAATAATGAACTATCTGTCAACCAAGCTTGAGCCTTAGCATATTTTTCATAGCGCTCTTCAAGATTCGTAGTTTCTGAATCGGCATCATCCAATAATTTCTTATATTGGTCCAAACCAAGTTTAGCTACAACTTCCTTATCTTTCCCTTTAGTAATACCAAGGTGTTTCATAGCAGAACCTGATTTAGGATCCATGATATTCAAGTAAGATGCTGGGTCTTGATAGCTTGGAGCCCATCCTGTACTGTTCAAATCATAGTCTTTTTGAGAAGGAACACGCGCTTGTGAAGTGATTGTTTCCTTTTCATTATCAGTCATTTGAAGAACATCGATGACAACATTTTCAGCACCAAGAGTTGATTCAATTGACTGTTTGAAAGAGTTACTTTGTTGAACGGCGATGGTGTCTGTTTGTTCAACTGGGACATCCAAGTGAATTGGGAAAGTTACCCCTTTAGATTCCAAGTCTTTCTTAGCTTTTTCGAACGCAGCTTTAGCCTTATCAGGGTTGTAGATAGAATCCTTACCGTCAACTAGCTCAACACCTTTCCACTGGTCACCATAGTTCACCAACTCTGCTTGAGCGATTTGACCAAAGTTTTTCCCACCTGCTTGTACAAAGTTGTCAGGAACAAGGCTGTTACGAATAATCTTATCCGCACCGTCTTCACCATTTAGCTGGGCAGCATAAGAATGGCGGTTGAAGGCAAAGTTGATAGCCTGACGGAAGTCCTTATTAAGCATAGCTTCTTTAGTAGAAGTCTTTTGCTCTTCACTTGTTTTCGCAGTTTTATTATATGACTGACGATTTACGTTAAAGGTGAAGTAATAACTACTTGAGTCCTGTGGGCTATAAGTGATTTTATCTCCGTATTGTTCCAAAGTTGAAGCAAAGTTTGAGCTACTTGGGAAGAGACGGGCTGTCGTATAGGCACCTGAAGAGAAGCTACGAATCAACGATTCCTGATCAGAACCATCGTAGTAAGTCAATTTAATCTTTTCGATTTTTACCTTTTCTTTATCCCAATAATTTGGATTTTTCTCGTATTCAATCAACGATTTAGACGTCAAGGTCTTCAAGATATAAGGACCATTGTAGAGAATTCCTGCTGGAGTAACTGCTCCATAATCTTTACCTGATGCCTTCAAAAATTCTTCATTTACAGGCAACATCGTTGCTGTGGTGACTTTAGAGTTCCAGAAGCTTTCTGGTTTGTTTAGGGTATATTCAACTGTGTAATCGTCCAAGGCCTTGACACCAACTGTAGAGAAATCATTGGTCTCACCAGTCATGTAGGCATCCAAGCCCTTGATTGAATTTTGGATGAGAGAAACACCGTCTGACTTGCCGTCAGCTACGTGTTTCAATCCTGTTACAAAGTCATGGGCTGTTACTTCTGCGTATTCTTCACCTTCTGAAGTGTACCATTTAACTCCTTTACGAAGTTTATAGGTATAAGTCAAACCATCTTTTGAGACAGACCAATCTTCAGCCAAGGAAGGAATAACATTTCCGTATTGGTCGTTTTCCATCAAGCCATCAACCACGTTCCCGATGACATCTGTTGTAGATGTACGAGTCGCTATACTATAGTCCAGAGATGCTGGATCTACTGCATAGACATATGAAAATGTTGTCGGTGCATCTGCTTCTTTATCAGCTTTTCCACAAGCCACTAAAAGAGCTGTTGTGCTCAGGACCACTCCTGCTGTTAAGAGCCACTTTTTCGATTTCATAAAAAATCTCCTTTAGTTTATTTTAATCTACTTTTACAATCCAACCTTCTGGCGCTTCAATATCACCAAACTGAATACCTGTCAATTCATCATAGAGTTTACGAGTCACAGGGCCAACTTCTGTTTCACTATAGAATACATGGAAATCATCACCGTGCTGAATTCCACCAATTGGTGAAATAACTGCTGCCGTACCACAGGCACCTGCCTCTACAAAACAATCAAGCTTATCAATTGGGACATCACCCTCAATAGGAGTCAAGCCCAAGCGGTGTTCTGCCAAATAAAGTAAAGAATACTTAGTAATAGATGGCAAGATGGATGGACTCAATGGTGTTACAAATTCATTATCAGCTGTAATTCCAAAGAAGTTAGCTGATCCGACTTCTTCAATCTTTGTATGAGTTGATGGGTCTAGATAGATAACATCTGAGAAATGACGTGACTTGGCCAATTTCCCTGGCAAGAGACTGGCAGCATAGTTCCCACCAACTTTAGCTGCACCTGTACCATTTGGCGCTGCACGGTCGTATTCATCCTGAATCAAGAAGTTGGTTGGAACCAAACCGCCTTTAAAGTAATTACCAACTGGCATGGCAAAGATGGTGAAAATATACTCTTCTGCTGGTTTAACCCCAATAATATCTCCGACACCAATCAAAAGAGGGCGAAGATATAAGGTTCCACCTGTTCCGTATGGAGGTACATATTCTTCATTCGCACGAACAACTGCCTTACAAGCTTCTACAAACATTTCTGTCGGAACTTGCGGCATCAAGAGACGGTCACATGTACGTTGCAGACGTTTGGCATTTTCATCAGGACGGAACAGTTGAACACTGCCATCCTTAGTACGATAAGCTTTCAAACCTTCAAATGCTTGTTGTCCATAGTGAAGACTTGGAGAAGACTCTGAAATATGCAAAGTTGCATCCTCTGTAAGCTCTCCTTGATTCCATTGTCCATTTTTAAAATGAGCAATATAGCGATAAGGTAATTTCATATAGGAGAAACCAAGGTTTTCCCAATCAATCGTTACTGTCATATTCCACTCCTTATTCTAAAAACCTATTTCTTTTATTCTACACTATTTTTATAAAATAGCAAGTATATTTTGTAATTTTCAGAAAATTTCTTCAATAAAAAGAACCAGCTCTGAGAACTGATTCTTCATTTCACTTATTTGGCTTCTGTAAATACTTCTTTAAGATAAGCGTCAAAAACTTCTTCATCAGAAATGGTGTCTGATATAAAGCTTCCGTTGCTAGTGCGTTCTGACAGGTTCAAGTCTTGTAGTCGACTTTCATAGATTGTACCTTTGTTAGATTGAACAATCAGAGTTTGATCGTTCCCATCCACTTCTGTACTAAAGAGGTCACCAACGAAGCCTTGTTCTGCAACCGCTCCTGCTAAGAAGACACGATGCGGTTTATTTTTTAGCTCACGCAAGACTTGTGACCCACGTTTTGCACGGCTAGTTGCCGGAATTTCGTCAATAGAAACACGTTTCAAACTTCCACGCTGAGTCAAGAGGTAGAAGGATGAGGTGTTACAGATAAAGGCAGATTGGAGGACATCATCTGCTTTCAGGTTCATAGCTTTGACACCTGCAGCCTTAGCACCGACAACTGGTACCTCTTCGATATTGAAACGAAGGGCATAACCATTTTGGCTAATCAAGAGAACATCATCCAGTTTAATCGGAGCCACTGCTACAATCTGGTCTGTCTCGTCTTTGAGCTTAGCATACTTGACAGACTTAGATTTATAGGTCCGCCATGGAGAGAATTCTTTGCGTTCTACACGCTTGATTTGACCGAAACGAGTCGCCGCAAAGTAGGTTGTCGCATCATCAAACTGATCCACGACTTCCACATAAAGGATTTCTTCGTTAGTTTCAAAGTTTGTAATGGTTTGGCTCAGATGCTCACCGATATCCTTCCAACGAATGTCTGCCAATTCATGGATTGGTCGATAAATGACATTTCCAAGCGTCGTGAACATCAAGAGATGCTGGGTTGTCTTAGCAGCTTGTACAAAAATCAAACGGTCGTCATCACGTTTGCCAATTTCTTCCAGAGTGGAAGCCGCAAAGGAACGTGGGCTGGTACGCTTGATGTAACCTGCCTTGGTCACGCTGACGTAGGTATCTTCCTCGGCGATCAGACTAGCTGTATCAATCTCAATTACTTTTGCTGTGTCTTCTAAAGTACTCAAACGTGGAGTCGCAAATTTCTTCTTAACCTCGCGAAGTTCTTTCTTCATGAGATTGTACATAGTCCGCTCATCACCTATAATAGCTGCAAGCATGGCAATCTTCTCACGAAGTTCTGCTTCTTCTTCCTGTAAGACAACCACATCGGTATTGGTCAAACGATACAATTGCAAGGTAACGATGGCCTCAGCCTGCTCCTCTGTAAAATCATAGCTAACTTTGAGATTTTCCTTGGCATCCGCCTTATTCTCAGAAGCACGGATAAGAGCAATGACTTCATCCAAAATAGAAATCACGCGAATCAAACCTTCGACGATATGGAGACGTTTCTCAGCCTTTTCCTTGTCAAAGCGTGAACGCGCCAAAATCACTTCACGACGGTGGGCAATATAGCTAGACAAGATTGGAACAATACCGACCTGACGAGGTGTGAAATTGTCAATCGCCACCATGTTAAAGTTGTAGTTGATTTGCAGGTCAGTGTATTTGAAAAGATAATTAAGAACAAGCTCCGTATTAGCGTCTTTCTTAAGTTCAATAGCGATACGAAGACCATCACGGTCAGACTCATCTCGCACCTCAGCAATACCAGCCACCTTATTATTGACACGAACATCATCGATTTTCTTAACTAGATTGGCCTTGTTGATTTCATAAGGAATCTCAGTAATAACGATTTGTTCCTTACCACCTTTTAACTTTTCAATCTCAGTCTTGGAACGAACAACTACGCGCCCTTTCCCAGTTTCATAGGCTTTCTTGATTTCATCACGGCCTTGGATGATAGCTCCTGTAGGGAAATCTGGCCCAGGCAAGAATTCCATGAGTTTATCAACCTTTGTAGTTGGGTGGTCAATCATGTAAACCGTCGCTTCTATGACCTCAGCTAAATTATGAGGTGGAATATCTGTCGCATAACCAGCTGAAATACCAGTCGATCCATTTACCAAGAGATTTGGAAAGGCTGCTGGCAAGACTGTCGGCTCTTTCTCGGTATCGTCAAAGTTCCAAGCAAAAGGAACTGTCTTTTTCTCGATATCCTGAAGAAGGTAGCCTGCAATCTCTGACAAACGAGCCTCAGTATAACGCATAGCCGCAGGCGGATCTCCGTCCATAGAACCGTTATTACCGTGCATTTCGACTAGAATCTCACGATTTTTCCAATCCTGTGACATACGAACCATGGCATCATAGATAGAATTGTCACCGTGTGGGTGGAAATTCCCCATGATGTTACCGACAGACTTGGCCGACTTGCGGTAACTCTTATCAAAGGTATTGCCATCCTTATTCATCGAATAAAGAATACGGCGCTGAACCGGCTTCAAGCCATCACGAATATCTGGCAAAGCCCGGTCTTGAATAATGTACTTGGAGTAGCGACCAAAGCGCTCTCCCATAATGTCCTCCAGGGACATATTTTGAATGTTACTCATATAGGATACAGAGCCCTTAAAATACAAAGTGAAAATAGAAAATTCTTGAAGTAAGCAAGCTCACAAGAGAATTTATCTTTTTCACCTAGCATTTAGGGCGTGTTCAACTCCTTTCAAAGAATGTAGAGTAGGTTTTTACAGAAAAGGTGTTCAGTTAAGATATAAAGGGACGATTTGGCTTGCCAAAAATGTCTGTAAAAAATAGAAAATCGATGTAGGGCTCGATGAAGTCAAGACGATTTGACTTTTTCCGAATAAAATTAGTCCCGTGTTCAGTTACTACAAATAACCAAACGACCCTTTCTGTAGTTTAATCTTTTAAATTAAGGTCTTTAGTTAGTTAGCGATTAAGAAGTCTCTCCTCAGCATACTCAATCATCTTCTCAGCTACTTCCATATCATAGTCAAAACCCTTCTTTTGAGCAAGGGACTGAGCCTCTTGGTGGAAAAAATTCATCGTAGCAAACAAAGACTGAGTGATTTTATCTATGCTTGAAAAATCAAGCAGATTCGAGAATTCCTTTCCTTTCTCAGTAGGTAAATACTTAAAGAGATATTTATAGTTCTTGCCAATATCAACCATCCCCTTATCAGTTGCAACTTGCCAAGCCAAGACCTTTAGAAGTTCTTGCTGACAAATACCGTGGAGATGGTCAGTGGCATAGATGACTTGCTTGCGACAGATTCCTTTGACCACGTAAGTTGATACCCACCAAAATTCATTGCAGATTTTTTCAAACTCTATCGCACTAGCTGGGCTTGTCCAGTAACGCTCTATATTTGGGGAATAGGGTTCAAATAAATGCTCTGGATCTTCAAAAACAGTGAATCCAGCCTCGCTATCCACCCACTCTTGAATGTGGTCTTTAGGGCAGAGAGTCAAATCAATGCGATTGCCATCTTCAAAGAGCATGAGAAATAGACGGCGATGACCAAAACCAACTTCTTGCTCAATAATGCGCTTCCCAAACAGGTCCAGCCAAGAAAGGTCACTCGTTAGATTGTCTATGTCATCTACTACATAGACAAGATCATAGTCTTGAAATTCATCTTGTGGTGCTTGTGAATTTGTCCGTGAACCAGACATAGCTACGGCCTCGACTTGTAAGGTTTCAGCAGTCTTTAAAATTACATCGAGCATCTCTGTTTCAGTTCTCATGTTTATACCCATTCATTAAAAACTAACTTAAAATACTGTCGCTTCTTCCAGCGTGAACTTGACATTATCCTCAATCCACTTACGGCGTGGTTCGACCTTATCGCCCATGAGGATATTGACGCGGCGTTCGGCGCGTGCTAGGTCTTCAATCGTAACACGGATGAGGGTACGCGTTTCTGGGTTCATGGTTGTTTCCCAGAGCTGATCCGCATTCATCTCACCAAGTCCCTTGTAGCGTTGGAGGGTAGCGCCTTTTCCAAACTGCTTGCGGAGTTCTTCTAGCTCTCCGTCCGTCCAAGCGTAGGCCACTTCTTCTTTCTTGCCTTTTCCTTTGGACATCTTGTAAAGAGGCGGAAGGGCAATATAGACATGTCCCGCCTCAACTAGCGGACGCATATAGCGATAAAAGAAGGTCAAAAGAAGAGTCTGGATATGAGCTCCATCGGTATCCGCATCGGTCATGATAATGATTTTGTCATAGTTGGCGTCTTCAATGGAGAAGTCAGCCCCAACACCCGCGCCAATAGTATAAATCATGGTATTGATTTCTTCATTTTTAAGGATATCCGCCATTTTGGCTTTGGCTGTATTGATAACCTTACCACGAAGAGGCAAGATTGCCTGGAACTTGCGGTCACGGCCTTGTTTGGCAGAACCGCCGGCAGAGTCCCCCTCGACTAGATAGAGTTCATTCTTAGCAGGATTCTTGGACTGGGCTGGCGTTAATTTCCCAGACAACAAGCCCTTGTCTTTCTTGTTTTTCTTACCATTTCGGCTTTCATCACGTGCTTTACGCGCCGCTTCGCGTGCATCACGCGCCTTGATAGCCTTGCGGATGAGGTTAGAAGCCAATTCACCATTTTCCATAAGGAAGAAGGTCAACTTATCCGCCACAATTCCATCCACAACTGGGCGAGCTAGTGGACTTCCTAGCTTGTCCTTGGTCTGACCTTCAAACTGGAGGTGTTCTTCAGGAACCAAGATAGAAAGAACGACCGCTAGTCCCTCACGATAGTCTGAACCTTCAAGGTTTTTATCTTTTTCCTTGAGAAGCCCCGTCTTACGCGCATAGTCATTCATGACCTTGGTAATTGCAGACTTGAGTCCTGTCTCATGTGTTCCACCGTCTTTGGTACGAACGTTATTGACAAAGGACAAAATATTATCTGAAAATCCATCATTGTACTGAAGAGCTACTTCCACTTGGAAACCATTATCTTCCCCCTCAAAGTACAGAACCGGTGTCAAGGTTTCCTTGTCTTCGTTTAGATAAGAAACAAAGTCCTGTACCCCATTCTCATAATGGAACTCAATCGCTTCATCTGTACGTTTGTCCGTCAAAGACAAGGTCACATTTTTCAAGAGAAAGGCTGATTCATTAAGACGCTCTGAGATGGTATTGTACTTGAAGTCTGTCGTAGAGAAGATCGTCGCATCAGGCATAAACGTAACCTTGGTACCTGTTTTAGACTTGGGTGCTGTACCGATTTTCTTCAAGGTCGTGACAGGTTTTCCACCATTTTCAAAACGTTGCTTGTAGATTGCACCATCGCGAGTGATTTCAACTTCTAGCCAACTTGAAAGAGCGTTAACAACGGAAGAACCCACCCCGTGAAGTCCACCTGATGTCTTATAACCACCTTGACCGAATTTTCCTCCGGCATGAAGAATGGTAAAGATAACCTCAACAGTTGGAATTCCCATAGCGTGCATACCAGTCGGCATCCCACGACCATGGTCTTGAACCGTTAAACTCCCATCTTTATTGATGGTCACATCAATACGGTCACCAAATCCAGACAAGGCCTCATCGACAGCATTATCGACGATTTCCCAGACGAGGTGGTGGAGACCAGCACCATCGGTCGATCCGATATACATCCCTGGACGTTTTCGGACCGCATCCAACCCTTCTAGCACCTGAATGGCATCATCATTATAATTGTTAATATTGATTTCCTTTTTTGACACAAGGAACCTCCTATTCGTTCATCTTTACTATTCTACAGGTTTTCCAAGGATTTTGCAAAATTTTTCTTTCTCCGATGTGACAATTTCAGAAGAGATTCTCTGCCTTTCTTCTCCATTTCATGATATAATAGGAGTATGATTACAATAGTTTTATTAATCCTAGCCTATCTGCTGGGTTCGATTCCGTCTGGTCTCTGGATTGGACAAGTATTCTTTCAAATCAATCTGCGCGAGCATGGTTCTGGTAACACTGGAACGACCAATACCTTCCGCATTTTAGGTAAAAAAGCTGGTATGGCGACCTTTGTGATTGACTTTTTCAAAGGAACCCTAGCAACGCTTCTTCCAATTATGTTTCATCTGCAAGGCGTTTCGCCTCTTATCTTTGGACTTTTAGCTGTCATTGGCCATACCTTTCCTATCTTTGCAGGATTTAAGGGAGGCAAGGCTGTCGCAACTAGTGCTGGAGTGGTTTTCGGATTTGCGCCTATCTTCTGCCTCTACCTTGCGGTTGTTTTCTTTGGAACCCTCTATCTTGGTAGTATGATTTCGCTATCTAGTGTCACAGCATCTATCGCGGCTGTCATCGGAGTTCTACTCTTTCCACTTTTTGGTTTTATCCTGAGCAACTATGACCCTCTCTTCATCGCTATTATCCTAGCTCTTGCTAGCTTGATTATCATTCGCCATAAGGACAATATCGCTCGTATCAAAAATAAAACTGAAAATTTGGTCCCTTGGGGACTGAACTTAACCCATCAAAATCCTAAAAAATAAAACGCCAGTTCTGTACTGACGTTTTTTTGTATGCTTATTTCGATTTGATATAGTTGATACCATCTGCTTTTGGTGCAACTGCTTTTCCAAAGAAGGCTGCCAAGACAAGAATTGTCAAGACATAAGGTGCGATTTGAAGATAAACTGTTGGCACACCTTGTAGGAACGGCAATTGAGAACCGATAACAGCCAAACTTTGTGAAAGTCCAAAGAAAAGACTAGAAAGCATAGCTCCGATTGGATTCCATTTCCCAAAGATCATCGCAGCAAGAGCGATAAATCCAGGTCCAACAATAGTTGTCACTGAGAAGTTAACTGAGATGGATTGAGCATAAATTGCTCCGCCAATTCCACCTAGGAAACCTGAAATAATAACCCCTAAATATCTCATCTTGTAGACATTGATTCCCAAAGTATCCGCTGCTTGAGGGTGTTCACCGACAGAGCGGAGACGAAGACCAAAGCGAGTCTTGAAGAGGATAAACCAAGCAAGGAATGAGAAGGCAATCGCTAGATAACCAAGTAGACTAGTTGACTTGAAGAAGATATCACCAATCACTGGGATATTTGCCAAGACTGGGAAATCAAAGCGTCCAAAAGTCTGACTTAGGTTGTCGGTTTGTCCTTTGTTATAAAGTACTTTCACCAAGAAAACAGCCAAGGCTGGCGCCATCAAGTTCAATACCGTACCGCTGACAACATGGTCTGCACGGAAATGAACCGTCGCTGCTGCGTGGATGATGGAGAAAAGCCCCCCTACCAATCCTGCTACAAGTAAGGATAGCCATGGAGTTGCTGCTCCAAATTGTTCTGCAAATTCAAGGTTAAAGACAACTCCAGAAAAGGCACCCATAACCATAATTCCTTCAAGGCCGACGTTTACGACACCACCACGTTCAGAGAAAACACCACCAATACTTGTAAAGATGAGGGGCGCTGAGTAAATCAGCATAGAAGACACCAAGAGGGTGAGCAAGGTTGTAATAGACATCTTTACTTACCTCCTTTAACTTGTTTTTTCGGTTTGACAAAGCGTTCGATAAGGTAATGAACACTGACAAAGAAGATAATAGACGCTGTTACAATGCTGACAAGCTCAGACGGTACCTGCGCCGCATTCATACCAGGGGCTCCAACTTGGAGAACACCAAATAGGAAGGCTGCAAAGAGAATACCAATTGGTGAGTTGGCCGCAAGCAGACTAACCGCCATTCCGTTAAATCCGACAGCTAATGACGCCCCCTGAACATAAACGTTCTGGAAGGTTCCCAAACCTTCAACAGCCCCACCAAGACCTGCCAAGGCACCTGAGATAATCATTGAGAGGATAATCGTTCTTTTTGCAGAAATACCAGCATATTCTGAAGCATGTGGATTAAGACCAACCGCACGGATTTCAAAACCAAGGGTTGTTTTCTTGAGCATGAACCAAATAACTGCAACGGCAATGATGGCAAAGAAAATACCAATATTCATCCGCGAATTACCAGTCAACTCAGCCAACCAAGGTGTCTGATAGGTTGCATTAGCCCCAACACGAATGGTCGAATCTGTACTTTGCATAAAGTCTTTAGGGAAGGCATGGATAAAGGCATTCCCTACATACAATACGATGTAGTTCATCATGATGGTTACGATAACCTCTGACGTCCCTAGATAGGCTCTAAGAATACCTGGAATCGCTCCGACAATCCCACCAGCAATCAGGGCAATCACGATAGTTGCTAAAATCATCAAAGGACGTGGCATATCTGGATGAGACAAGGCAAACCAACCACTGAGAATCCAACCTGCCAAAGCCTGACCAGGAAGCCCGACGTTAAAGAAACCTGCGCGACTGGCAACGGCAAAACCCAGACCAATCAAGACCAAAGGCCCCATAGCACGGAAGATTTCCCCAATCCCGCGTAGACTACCAAAGGCTGTATAGAACAATTCTTCATAGCCCCAAATAGCATCATAGCCGAAGATCCACATGACAATGGCTCCAAGTAAAATTCCAAGGAATACAGAAATCAAGGGAACCGAAATTTGTTGTAATTTTTTAGACATCACTCTTCTCCTTTCCCAAGTTTCCACCAGCCATCAAGACACCAAGTTCTTGTTTATTGGTTGTTTCTGGTGATACAATACCTTGAATCTTACCATCGTGGATAACGGCAATACGGTCTGAGACGTTTAAAATCTCATCCAATTCAAAGCTGACAACAAGGACAGCCTTGCCATTATCACGCTCTTCAATCAAGCGCTTGTGGATATATTCAATGGCACCGACATCCAACCCACGAGTTGGCTGGCTGACGATAAGGAGATCAGGATCACGATCAATTTCACGAGCAATAATTGCTTTTTGTTGATTTCCTCCTGAGAGTGCAGCTGCAGGAACAAATTCATTTGCAGCACGAACATCAAACTCTTCCATTAGCTTTTTAGCATAAGAAGTAATATTTGAATAGTTCAAAATTCCATTTTTACTATGTGGTTCTTTGTAGTAGGTTTGAAGGGCAATATTTTCAGAGATCATCATTTCTAAAATCAAACCATCACGGTGACGGTCTTCTGGAACGTGCCCAACACTCAACTCTGTAATCTGACGTGGGTGTAAGCCTACAATTGAATCTCCTTTTAGCTCAATGCTACCAGATTCAACCTTGCGAAGACCTGTAATGGCTTGAATCAGTTCAGACTGACCATTTCCATCAATCCCCGCAATCCCAACAATCTCTCCAGAACGAACATCCAAGGACAGATTTTTAACAGCTGGAACACCTCGATTTTCATTGACCACCAAGTCTTTAATAGACAAGACCACTTCTTTGGGTTGAGAGGTTTGCTTCTCGGTTTTAAAGGAAACAGAACGTCCTACCATCATTTCTGCCAAATCAGCATTTGTAGCCCCTGCAATTTCAACGGTTTCAATTGATTTCCCACGACGGATAACTGTAACGCGGTCAGAAACTGCTCGAATCTCGTCCAACTTGTGGGTAATCAAGATAATTGATTTTCCTTCTTTGACAAGATTTTTCAAAATAGCCATCAACTCATCAATTTCTGATGGAGTCAAGACAGCCGTTGGTTCGTCAAAGATAAGAATATCAGCCCCACGATAAAGGGTTTTTAAAATTTCTACACGTTGTTGGGCTCCAACTGAGATATCTGCCACCTTGGCAGAAGGGTCAACAGCTAAGCCATAACGTTCAGAAAGAGCCTTGATTTCTTTGCTAGCTCCAGCGATATCTAGCACACCATTTTTAGTCAATTCACTACCTAAAATGATGTTTTCAGCCACTGTGAAGGCTTCTACCAACATAAAGTGCTGGTGAACCATTCCGATTCCCAAGCCAGCTGCTTTAGATGGGGAGTCAAGGTTGACAACTTGACCGTTGACCGCGATTTCACCACTAGTTGGTTCAAGAAGGCCTGCTAACATGTTCATGAGCGTGGACTTACCAGCCCCATTTTCTCCTAAAAGTGCATGAATTTCACCTTTTCGTAGGTGCAGGTTGATTTTGTCGTTGGCAACAAATTCACCAAACACCTTGGTAATATCACGCATCTCAATGACATTTTCGTGTGCCATGTGCTCTTCCTTTCAGAGTCTTATTTTATTTCAATAAAACTTGCTAGTTTGTCTAGTAGCAAGCTTTACTGAGACAAAATGACTTTGTCTCAACTCTTAAAAAGCGGCCGAGGACCGCTTCCTAAGAAATGACTTCCATCCATTATTTTGCAGGAACTTTTACGCTTCCATCAAGGATTTTAGCTTTTGCATCTTCAACAGCTTTTTTACCTTCTTCTGAAAGGTTTGTTACTGCCAAGTCAACACCTTTATCTTTCAATGAGTAAACGATTACTTGACCGCCAGGGAACTCACCTTTTTCTGCTTTGTTAGCAATATCTTTTACAGTTGTGCCAACTTGTTTCAAAGTAGATACAAGAACGAAGTTTGATTCTTTACCATCTTTAGAAGTGTATTTACCTTCTACTTCTTGGTCACGGTCAACACCGATAACCCAAACTTTTTCACTTTCAGGACGGCTCTCGTTGAGTGATTTTGCTTCTGCAAAGACACCTGCACCTGTACCACCAGCTACTTGGTAAACAACGTCTGCACCAGCTGCGTATTGTGCCGCTGCAATTGTTTTACCTTTGGCATTATCATTAAATGAACCAGCATAGTCAACTTGTACTTTTATAGATGAATCTACCGAGGCAACACCTGCCTTGAAACCAGCTTCAAAACGAGAGATAACTTCAGACTCCATACCACCTACAAAACCAACTTGTTTTGTCTTAGTTGTTTTAGCCGCTGCAACACCTGCGAGATAAGCAGATTCATTATCAGCAAATGTTACACTAGCAACATTCTTTTTATCTTTAATCACATCATCAATCAAGACATAGTTCAAATCAGTGTGCTCTTCTGCTGCATCTTTAACTGCATTGTGAAGGGCAAAACCAACTCCGAAGATTAGGTTGTAACTTCCAGCCGCTTGTTGCAAGTTGTTAGCGTAGTCAGCTTCACTTGTTGATTGGAAGTAAGTGAAACCTTTATCTTTTGCAAGATTGTGTTCTTTACCCCAAGCCTGCAAACCTTCCCAAGCTGATTGGTTGAATGATTTATCATCAACACCACCAGTATCAGTGACGATTGCTGCTTTTGTCTTCACATCAGAAGATGAATCTGCCTTACGAGAAGAGCGGTTACCACATGCAGCAAGTCCAACTGCTGCCACTGCAACTAGACCAAGGCCTAGCCATTGTTTCTTGTTCATTACTGAACCTCCTAAATAAGATGTGCAACGATGTTGCAAGTATGGATTGGTTGGCCACAAGGACCGTGTCACTCAGAGAGCGACTCAGACTAGTTTAAGTCTGTAAAAGAGTATGGAAGTAATTCCCCGACCGTCATCTCGACCGTCGATTTATCTTTTGCGACTAAGGTCACTTTTAGATCTTGTTCAAAAAATTCGACCATTACTTGGCGACAAGCACCACATGGTGAAATCGGTTTTTCAGTCTGTCCATAGACAATCAATTCTGAAAACTCTCTTTGTCCTTCAGATATAGCCTTAAAAATGGCTGTTCTCTCACCGCAATTGGTCAAAGGATAGCTAGCATTTTCGATATTCACTCCTGTGTAAACACTTCCGTCTTTTGCCACTAAAACTGCTCCGATAGGAAAGTGAGAATAGGGGACATAGGCATGTTTGCTGGTTTCAATTGCCAGTTCAATCAACTCAGTAGTCGCCATCTGCCAATTCTCCTTTTAAAATGGCTACCCCAGCTGAAGTTCCGATACGGGTCGCCCCTGCTTCCACAAATGCAAGAGCATCTGCATAAGAACGAGCTCCACCAGCAGCCTTGACACCCATATCAGGACCAACTGTTTCACGCATTAATGTAACATCTGCTACCGTAGCACCACCAGTTGAAAAGCCAGTAGATGTTTTGACAAAGTCAGCTCCTGCTTTTTGAGCTAATTGGCAAGCCACAACTTTTTCTTGGTCGGTCAGAAGGCAAGCTTCAATAATGACTTTCACTAACTTGTCACCACTTGCTTCCGCGACTGCGCGAATATCTGACTCAACCAAATCAAGATTACCTGTTTTGAGAGCTCCAACATTGATCACCATATCAATCTCGTCTGCACCATTTTGAATAGCTTCTTTGGTTTCAAAAGCTTTCACAGCTGAAGTTGTTGCTCCCAAAGGGAAACCTACTACTGTGCAGACCTTGACATCGGTGCCTTCAAGCCCTTTTTTAGCATGTTCGACCCAGGTCGGATTAACGCAAACACTGGCAAAATCATACTCTCTAGCTTCAGACAACAAACAATCAATTTGATTTTCTGTTGCATCTTGTTTTAAAAGCGTATGATCGATATATTTATTTAATTTCATATTCGGATTCTCCTGCGGTTTATGAGATAATTTCTATAATTTCTCGTAAACTTTGCACCCTATCATTTATTTTAACATATTTTTGAAAATCTGTAACTAGCTGAGGAGAAATTTTCCCATTTGTGTATACTTTTGCAACAATTTCTCCCTGTTGAACGGAATCTCCAACTTTCTTTTCAAAAACAATTCCTGTTTCATAGTCCAAGGCATCAGACTTAACTGCACGACCAGCACCCAGTCTCATGGCATAAAGACCAAATTCCATGGCTGGAAGAGCTGAGATAATACCCGTTTCCTGGGCAGGGATTTCCACCACATGGGCTACATTTACAGGACGATAGAGGTCTTCCAAGTCTCCACCTTGGGCTTGGACCATCTCCTCAAACTTAGCTAGCGCTTGATCATTTTCAAGATGTTGGCGAACTTCTTCAACTGTTTTATTTACATTTGCCAGACCAAGCATAATTTGAGCCAATTCACAGATGAAGTGGGTAATATCCTGACGGCCTTGACCTTGTAAAATCTCCAATGCCTCAAGGATTTCAAGGCGATTTCCAATCGCTCGTCCCAAGGGCTGACTCATATCCGTAATGACTGCTACCGTCTTCCGACCAACAGCCTTACCAAGATCCACCATGGTTTGAGCCAATTCGCGTGCCTCATCAACCGTCTTCATGAAAGCACCCTCTCCGACAGTTACGTCAAGCAAAATAGCATCCGCTCCTGCCGCGATTTTCTTGCTCATCACCGAACTCGCAATCAAAGGAATCGTGTCGACAGTTGCGGTCACATCACGAAGGGCATAGAGAAGCTTATCTGCTTTGACCAGCTGGTCTGATTGCCCAATGACAGATACACCAATATCCTGAACCTGACGAATAAAATCTTCTTGACTACGCTCTACTTGATAGCCCTTAATGGACTCCAATTTATCAATTGTCCCACCAGTATGGCCGAGACCACGACCACTCATTTTGGCTACAGGCACACCAAAGCTAGCAACAAGAGGAGCCAAAATCAAGGTTACCTTATCACCAACACCACCCGTAGAATGCTTGTCAACCTTAACCCCATCAATAGCTGATAAATCAAACTCTTGCCCTGTCTTGACCATCTTCATAGTTAGGTCAGAGATTTCTCGAGTCGTCATTCCTTTGAAATAGACAGCCATAGCAAAAGCAGACATCTGATAATCAGGGATAGTTCCTGACACATAGCCTTCAACCAGCCACTCAATTTCACTCGAAGTCAGTTCTTGACCATCTCGTTTCTTTTGGATTAAATCAACTGCTCTCATTCTTTCACACTTCTAAGGATATAGTATCCCTTATCTTTTTTTAAGATTTCGCAATTGCCAAACACCTCTTCCATCTTGGATTTAGCACTTGGGGCCCCTTGTTTTTTCTGGATAACGATTGTTAAATCTCCACCAGTTTCCAAGAAATCTTTACTTTTCTCAATGATTTCATGAACCACTTGCTTGCCCGCACGGATAGGAGGATTGGAAATGACATGGTCAAATTCCCCTTCAACTTGTTCATAGATGTTGGACTGGAAAATCGTCGCTTCTACTTTATTTCGTTCAGCATTTTGTCGCGCCAAATCCAAGGCACGATTATTGATATCGACCATGGTCGCCTGAACTCCATAAGCCTTAGCCAAGGACAAGCCCAGAGGCCCATAACCACAGCCTACATCAAGGACAGTCTCTCCTTGGTTGACCTCAAGACACTTGAGCAAAAGTTGACTGCCAAAGTCAATCATTTTCTTGCTAAAAACACCCGCATCTGTCAAAAAGGTCATTTTTTCTCCCAACAAGTCCACTCTCAACTCATGAATGTCGTGAGCAGCGTCAGGATTTTCTGCATAATACATTTTACTCATGAAACTATTTTACCATAATTTGACTTAAATTGTAAATCGTTTACAAATTGATCATAAAACGAAAAAGACTGAAGAAAGCTAGTAAGTAAAACATTTTCTTCAATCTCTTTAAACACTTATAAATAATAAGCCATTTAGAACTAGAGATATCATAATTAGGATATAACAAAATGTTTATCATCTATAATTAGGCGCATTCTTATTACTATTGCTTAACCTTCAGATACTTAATTATCAACAAAATTCCCAACAGGATGTTTAGATAAAAGCCCAACTGATACGTTTTTGTCAGGATTTCCCAACTTGTCCAAAGTCGTACCAAATCTTCTAGCGACATGCGGAAGAAATAACCCTCTGTAGCAATCCATAGAACTAAAAAGACATAACTACCAGCAGCAAGCCATTTCGTCCACCGTTTTTTTAGTAGCCAAGCAATCAAGAGCGAACAGATAAAGACAACTGTTACAATAGCATGTTCCATCAAAAAAGTAAAACCGTAATAGATTTCCACAAAGCGTCTACCATTATCCGCATTCGCCCCTTTTATAAAAGGTAGTGCAAAACTTAAAATAAAACAAAGTTCCAGTATGTAACGTTTTAAGATTTTCATAGTACACCTCCTATAAGTTGTAACCCTCAAAGCCTCCCTTATTAGCTTATAAGTCAGGATAAACCAGCTCCTACTTCATCAATAAATTGGTCAACCTCTATCTACCTCTATTATACGATATTGGCTTACTATCATCAAGAAACCGCTTTATTTTTTTAGCTTTTTATGGTATGATAAACAAAATATCTAGGGGAAAACAAATGACCAACGAATTTTTACATTTTGAAAAAATCAGCCGCCAGACTTGGCAATCGTTACATCGAAAGACAACACCTCCTTTGACAGAAGAGGAATTAGAATCCATCAAGAGTTTTAATGACCAGATTAGCTTGCAGGATGTTACCGATGTCTATCTCCCCCTAGCCCATCTCATCCAGATTTACAAGCGTACCAAGGATGATTTGGCCTTTTCAAAAGGGATTTTCCTTCAACGTGAAAGCAAGTCCCAGCCTTTTATCATTGGGGTTTCTGGGAGTGTTGCCGTTGGAAAATCCACAACCAGTCGCCTACTTCAAATCCTACTGTCCCGTACACTTACAGATGCTAGGGTTGAGTTGGTAACAACCGATGGCTTTCTCTATCCCAACCAGACCTTGATTGAGCAAGGGATTCTAAATCGTAAGGGATTTCCTGAAAGCTATGATATGGAAGCTCTTCTCAACTTCCTGGATCACATCAAAAATGGACAAGATGTAGATATTCCTGTCTATTCTCATGAAGTCTACGACATCGTACCTGAGGAAAAGCAGAGCGTCAAAGCTGCTGATTTTGTCATTGTTGAGGGAATAAATGTCTTTCAAAATCCACAAAATGAGCGTCTCTACATTACTGACTTCTTTGACTTTTCCATCTATGTTGATGCTGCAGTCGATGACATCGAGAGTTGGTATCTAGACCGTTTCTTGAAAATGCTGAGCCTAGCCCAAAACGACCCTGATAGCTACTATTATCGTTTTACACAAATGCCGATTGGGGAAGTGGAATCCTTTGCCCATCAGGTCTGGACCAGTATCAATCTCACAAATTTACAAAATTATATTGAACCAACTAGAAATCGTGCAGAAGTGATTCTTCATAAAACAAAGAACCATGAAATCGATGAAATTTACTTAAAAAAATAATTTTCCCTTGTCAAAACGTAAGTTTTCAGATATAATGGTATAGTTAGTAAATATGGAGGTAAGAACATTGGCAAACATTAAATCAGCTATCAAACGCGCTGAATTGAACGTTAAACAAAACGAAAAGAACTCAGCTCAAAAATCAGCTATGCGTACTGCTATCAAAGCTTTCGAAGCAAACCCATCTGAAGAACTTTTCCGTGCTGCTAGCTCAGCTATCGATAAAGCAGAAACTAAGGGTTTGATTCACAAAAACAAAGCAAGCCGCGATAAAGCTCGTCTTTCAGCTAAACTTGCTAAATAAGAAACAGTCCATAGAGGCTGTTTTTTTGTCCCCAAATAGGAAAAGGTAGAAAATGAAAATCGCAATTATCGGATATTCTGGTGCTGGTAAGTCAACTCTAGCTGAAAAGCTGTCTCACTGCTACTCCATCCCAAAACTTCACATGGACACACTCCAATTTCAACCCGGTTGGCAAGACAGTGATCGTGAATGGATGTTGACCGAGATGGAAAATTTTCTCACAAAGCATGAAGCTTGGGTCATTGATGGGAATTATTCTTGGTGTTTCTATGAGGAAAGAATGCAGGATGCTGACCAAATCATCTTTCTCAATTTTTCTCGCTGGAATTGTCTGCTACGAGCCTTTAAACGATACCTCACATACCGAGGCAAGGTCAGAGAAAGTATGGCAGCTGGTTGTCAAGAACAATTTAATTGGGAGTTTATCAGATGGATTCTTTGGGAGGGGCGGGCTAAAGCTCAAAAAGAAAATTACCAAAAACTTTGCCAAGAATACTCACATAAAGTCACTATTCTTCGAAATCAGAAAGAACTAGATCAATTTCTGGATAAGAAAAGGAAGTCCTCCAATTCATAAAGAAGGGCTTCCTTTTTGGCTATAATTATTCTGCAATCAAGGTTTCCAAACCGACCTTCATCATATCAGTGAAGGTATTTTGACGTTCTTCTGCAGTCGTGTCTTCATCTGGATTGACCAAACTATCAGAAATAGTCATGATAGCAAGGGCATCAACATGATGTTGGGCAGCCAAATAGTAGAGAGCTGCTGCTTCCATTTCCACAGCCTTGACTCCCCATTTACCAATCTCGATATTCTTTTCAAAGTAGTTTGAGTAAAAGACATCAGAAGACAAAACGTTCCCAACGTGGGTTGTCATACCAAGTTCTTTAGCGATATGGTAGGCCTTGTCCAGCAAATCAAAGCTAGCGATTTGTGGGAAATCGTACTGTGGCCAGTCATTGCGGATGATGTTAGAGTTGGTTGCAGCTGCTTGCGCCAAAACCAATTCACGGACGTGAACATCTTCATTCAATGAACCTGCTGTTCCCACACGGATCAATTTCTTCACACCGTAGTCAACAATCAACTCACGCGCATAAATCGAAATAGATGGCATCCCCATCCCAGTTCCCATAACAGATACACGGTGGCCCTTGTAAGTACCAGTGTAACCAAACATGTTACGCACTTCGTTAAAACAAACAGCATCTTCAAGGAAATTCTCCGCAATAAATTTCGCACGAAGAGGATCCCCAGGAAGAAGAATTTTATCAGCAATTTCACCCTGCTGAGCAGCAATATGGATAGACATAATATAAGATACCAAACCCGTCAAAAAGCAAAGGGAAAATAGGAGTTGGGTGCAGTGAGCGATGCTCGCTAGACCAACTATCTTTTTCCCACTGCTTTTAGGGTGGGTTCAATTCCTTTCTTTCTTAATTTTGATGATATTGAGAAGATTAGACCGGCTTTTATTCAAATCCGAACTCCCTTCTCTTCTGAGTTTTTAGAAAAGTTTTCCGCTCGTGTTCAAATCAGAACATCTCGCTCTACCTTTCTTTTTTTATTTTTATATTTCATAGCTAGGAAAAATCGGATTCAATCATGACTCCGATAAGCCTACTACATTTTTATTTAAAACAGTTATTGATAAACTGACAATAGTTTTTAATCTTTTAAGATAAATCTTTGATTAGAAGAAACGGTCGTTCTCTATCTTATTACTTTATTCTTTGACTTCTGACACAGTATGCTAGCCCAAGGAAAGCTATCTAACACTTTTGCAAAACCATAAGCTAGGAAAGCTGTTACTAAGAGATATGGAAGAGAATCTAAACCGATACCAGTGAAGCCTATTACTAATCCAGTTGCAGACCAGGGAGCCCTCAAAGTCACAGACAAAAAGCAAACCGACCCAAAAAGTAAAACGGTTGGATGGCTATCCCCACCTAGAATCATTCCAAAGAGAGCAGCTCCAGCCATCCCCAAGGCAAAAGATGGCGTAAGTGTACCACCATAGGCCCCTGCCCACAGAATAATAAGAACGACCAGTGCTTTTAGGATAAACAAGAGGAATACTGTTTTGCCATTGCTACCATTCAATACTTCCTGAGCCATCATACGTCCATTTCCAAGTAGATGTGGAAAATAACTTGCCAACCCAGCAAGAAAAAGAAAAGCTATAGGCAATGTGAGAAGTATTCGTTTATCTTTTATCCTGTTTGAAGACACTTCTTTACTTAAGCGACCAAAAAGCCAAGCTAGTGGGGTTAAGAAAAAAAGTAATAAGGGAATAATCCATATTTCCTTTAATGACCATGAGATGGCTGGAATCTGGTAGAGAGCCTGATCTGAAATAACCAAGCCTGCTATATAGGTTGAAACATAGGTAGTCAAACCGACTAAGACAAATCGTTTAATAGATAGAGCAATTCCTAGGGTTTCAAAAACAAAGAAGACACTTGTTAATGGAACCTGATAGACAGCCGCTAAACCAGCACCAGCACCACAAGAAAGGAGAAAGATTTGATCCTTCTTAGAGAGAAAACATACTTTTCCAATTTGTCCTGCAAATAGAGTTCCAATTTCTCGTGGTGCAGCTTCTTTGCCAATAGGGGCTCCCCCTCCAACTGAAATGATCTGCCAAATTGAATGAAATAGCTGTCTTAAAAAATGAAGCTTGTATTGTGAAGTCTCATCCTTCATCTGAGTTTTGATGGAATAAATCTTCGACCCTTTTTGCAAGAAATACCAGACAAAGGATGAGCCAAGACCCACGATTATTAAACTTAGTCCTATTCTTGAGGAGGAAACTCCATCTGTCAAAAATCCACTATGATGCTCTGACCGACCAAAAGCTAGCTCCTCCACCATCTCTAAAAGATAATGGAGAAATATACCAGATAAACCCGAAACTATTCCTTGCAGAATTACTGCTATGAGTAATCTAAAATTATAAGGGATTTTTCGAAAAATACTCCTCAATTCTATTAACATGATTACAATTCAGCAAGAATCGCTTTAAGCAAGCCTTTGAAGTCGCCTTTAACACGTTCAGTCACTTCTACAACTTCTTCGTGGTTGAGTTCTTCTTGGAATCCAGCTGCAAAGTTAGTAATACATGAAATTCCTAGAACTTTCAAGCCTGAGTGGGCTGCCACAATAACTTCAGGAACAGTGGACATACCAACTGCATCTGCTCCCAGTGTCTTATAAGCACGGATTTCTGCTGGTGTTTCATAAGTCGGACCAGTAACACCGATATAAACACCTTCGTCAAGCTTGATACCAAGTTTCTTAGCCACTTCATGGGCAGTAGCACGGTATTCTGGTGTGTAGGCCTTAGACATATCTGGGAAACGAGGACCAAAATCATCCAAGTTTTCACCCATCAATGGATTTTGCCCCGTCATATTGATATGGTCTGAGATAGCCATCAAGGTACCAGGACCAAATCCAATACCGCCAGCTGCATTGGTTACAATGACACCTTCACATCCGAGAACTTTCATGACACGAACTGGGAATGTCACCACTTCCAGAGGATTTCCTTCGTAGAAATGGAAACGCCCTTGAAGAGCTAAGACCTTGCGACCTGCCAGTTCCCCATATACTAATTTACCAGCGTGACCGACTACTGTTGAACGGCCCCAGTTTGGAATCTCAGCATAGTCTACTACAACTGGATTTTCGATTTCTTCTGCCAATTCTCCCAGTCCTGACCCAAGGATTAGACCGAACTCAGGCGCTTGGATTCCCTTGTCTTTCAGGAAAGCAGCTGTTTCATTGATTTTGTCTAAAAATGTCATTGTGTGTCTCCTTTATTATTTTTTTAGCATTTGACCAATTTTGTCAAAGGTTTTAGCATTACGAATAGTAATGTAGCGGTAGAAAGGCATCTTGAGTAAGTACCTATGATAGGCAGTCTTAGAGTAGGATTCTTCAGAGAATTTTCCCCAGAAAATCCCAAGTTTTCCAAAATGAAGCACCTCATCTTCCAGTTTTAAACTGTCTACTTTCTCAATGACTTGATCCACATCTAAACCCTCTGTATAAAAGAGAACGTCTTTTCGTGTCAAGTCTTCGTTCCACCAAGCTGGTAGATTCTCCACTTCTACTTCATAGTCTTCTTGACTCAGTAAAGAAAAACTTTGAATAAATGGATAACGGACTTCAAAGAAAGCCTCTAACTTTTCAATCAATTGGGATTTTGAGTCTGTCGAAGTAAAGAAAACATTGCCACTGTTGATGTAGGTCTCAACCTTTTCCAGTCCGAAGTCTGTCAATTCTTGACGAATCTCCGCCATAACGACCTTATTCTTACCACCAACATTGATGCCTCTCACTAGCAAAGCATAGCGAGTCATCTTACACCAATTTATCTAAGAAACTTTCACCAATCATGGCAGTTTGAACACCAAAGTTATCCGCAACTGTCGCTGAGATATCTGCAAAATGTCCGACTGGTAGCAAACCGTTCCCTTTAAAGGCAGGGCTATAGGCCAATAATGGAATATATTCACGAGTGTGGTCTGTTCCTGCGTAAGTTGGATCGTTCCCGTGATCCGCAGTAATCAAGAGAAGGTCATTCTCTCTCATGGCTGCGATAATTTCAGGCAAGCGTTCATCAAACTCATGCAAACAATCACGGTAACCATGAGCATTGCGACGGTGGCCGTAAAGGGCATCAAAGTCAACTAAGTTTGTGAATGAGAATCCTTTTTCAAACTCAGCAAGGCCCATAGTCTTCAATAGTGTATCAATTCCATGGCTATTTGACTTGTTATGGCCCATGTCGTGGTTGATACCAGCACCGTTAAATATATCATTGATTTTACCAACAGCGTAAGTATCGATACCAGCTTCATTCAATTTATCCAAAACAGTCGGTGCAAATGGAGAAACGGCTAAGTCACGACGGTTTGCTGTACGAGTGAAGTTTCCAGGCTCACCAACATAAGGACGGGCAATGATACGACCTAGAAGGGCAGGACGCTCAAGTGTAATTGAACGAGCGTATTCACAGATACGGTACAATTCGTCCAAAGGAATAATATCTTCGTGGGCAGCAATTTGCAAAACAGGATCAGCTGAAGTATAGATAATCAACTCTCCAGTTTCCATTTGACGTGGTCCAAAATCATCGATAACAGCTGTACCTGAGTAAGGTTTGTTGGCTTCACGAATGACCTTACGTCCTGAAAATTCTTCAATTTTCGTCAAGATTTCTTCTGGGAATCCATTCCAGAAAGTATCGAAAGGTTCTGTAATGTTAAGGCCCATGATTTCCCAGTGTCCAGTCATGGTATCCTTACCAAGAGATACTTCTTCCAATTTTGTTGCATATCCTGTTGGATTGCTTTCAGCTGGAACAGTCTTAAGAGGAGTTTCTCGAGGAATATTTCCTAGACCGATTTTAGCCATGTTTGGGACATTCAAACCAACTGTTTTTGAAATGTGTCCCAGTGTGTCAGAAGCTCCATCTGGAACCCCTGCATTGACAAAGTTATTAGCATCTGGTGCAGCACCGATTCCTACAGAATCTAGTACCACCAAGTGAATACGATTAAATTTTGGCATAGTATGTCTCCTTATTACTTTGATTAGTTTGCTTTTGTTGAAGTTAAAATCTGAACTCCATCTCGTCCAGCAACGATGACCTTATCCACCATTTGGTTGAATAAGCCATGCTCCACGACGCCAACGACATGGTCCAATTCTTGCCCGAAGGCAATTGGATCTTCAATGACATCCAAGGCAAGGTCAATGATAAAGTTCTGCATATCGGTCACAAAACGTTGGCCGTCTTTTTCACGGAAACTTGGTTTGTAGCCAGCTCGCTCAAAACGACGAAAGACCTGTTCTGCGCCATACTGAACCACTTCCACAGGCAATTTAAAAGCACCTAGTTTGTCTACCAGCTTGCTTTCATCCACCACCCAAATATATTCTTTTGAGGGCGTTGCCACAACCTTCTCCATCAGAAGGGCACCACCACCACCTTTGATTCCATTAAAATGACTATCCACTTCATCCGCCCCGTCGACTGTCACATCGACAAAGTCTACTTGGTCAATAGACTTGAGCGGGATATTAAGCCCTTCAGCCTGTTTACTAGTCACACTAGAAGTCGTTACAGCTGTAATCTGCAACCCTTCTTCCTTGATACGACGACCGATTTCTTCGACAAAATAATAGGCAGTAGAACCCGTTCCCAGTCCGACAACCATCCCATCATTGACAAACTCAGCAGCCTTGATGCCTGCCATTTTCTTCAGATTTTCCACTCAAACACCTCCATTAAAGAGCTACTTTTATTATAACATGTATCCGTTTTTATTTCATGGATACACTAGAAAAACCCGAACATTTTTATTTTTATGTCCACCTTGTTTTGGTAGTTAGAATCTTAGATATGAGAACTTGTAGATAAAACAGGTCCTAGCCAAAAGCAGCAACAGTTGATTTTTTATCATAAAGATGGTTAAATAGTTAAGTACAGAAAAGGAGAAATAGGATGAACCCATTAGATTTGTTTAATCAAGTAAAAGAGTTAATCGAAACAAAAGATTTCGAAGCTGCAAAAACATTTGTTGCAGAAAATCAAGAACAGCTTGGAGAATACTTCTCTCAAGCTCAACAGTTGATTTCTGGTTCTGAAGGTCTAGATGGCCTCGTTGGAAAGATTAAAGGATTTTTCTAAAAGATATAAAGGCGCCTGAAACGATCAGGTGCCTTTTTGAAATATTTTTTTCATTATTTTGGGAAGATGACTGCTAATTTCCGTCGGCAATACCACATAATGTTCTTGAGATAGTTCTTGGGCTATTGTTGAATGAAGATGAGTCGCTACTGCCACACGTTCGTAGAGACTGGCCTGTCGAAATTGGCCTGCAAATCCTGCAATCATTCCAGCCAGTGTATCTCCCATTCCCCCAGTCGCCTGATAGGGACCACCAACCTGTAACTGGTAATAATCAGATTGGCCAACTTGCCAAATACGAGTAGCTGGACCTTTCTCCACCAAAATTGTTCCTTGAGGAAAGGAAGTCAGGGCACTAGCCGTTGCAGCTTCCTTTTGCTTTTCAATAGCAATACCAGACAGCTTTTCCCATTCTTTTTGGTGGGGAGTTAGGATAAGCTGGTTAGATTGAAATGACAAACTTGTTCTAGCAAGAATGGTCAGGGCACCACCATCTACAATCAAAATCTGATTTTGGCTTAAATTAACAAAGACTTGTTTTACTAGATCTTCTCCAAAAGCATCGTCTCGTAAACCAGGTCCCAGCAAGACAACTTCTGCCTTCTCCAATTGCTCTTGTAACAATTGCTGGTCTTGCAGAGAAAAGGCCATAGCCTCAGGCAAATGGCTGTGTAGAGCAGGGATATTTTCCCTGTCCGTTCCAACGGTCACCAAACCAGCTCCACTTTTAACAGCCGCCAAAGCAGCCATGATGATAGCACCACCATAAGGATAAGTCCCACCAAGCAACAGCAAACGACCATAGTCTCCTTTATGACTGGTGCGAGAACGTTCAATAATGACTTTTTCTAATAATGCTTGCTCAATCACTCTCATCGTTTTTCCTCAACTATCCTTTATCTGATTGTTTTAAAACAACTTGATAGACTTTCTTAGTCCACTCTTCTAAGTCTTCTCCAGCATAGTCAAGATAATACACCCTATCTTGTATTTTGGTTGGAATAATATTTTCAAATTGGCTCTTATTATGAGTTGGAATAATGCAAATATACAACTCACTTAATAAATTAAGCATGTCCTTAATTTTTACAGCATGGTAACCATCAAAAATATAACCAGGAACTTTAATCAAATCTGTATAGATAAAATGAAAACTTACTCCAGGAATAAACTTGTCTTGTAATTCTTTCTCTGAAGGAGCTCGACCTAATAAACGCTCCATCGCTAATCGATAACCAGAACTTGTATTTGACCACCCTAACATGACATAGTCAAAATAATCTATCGGATCCGATGCAGCATTTCTACTATCCAAAACCAACTCCTCAGCATCTCGCCCAAAGGCTTTCACAGCAGATAAAATCTGACCTGTTTTAAAGATAGAAATCGCTGCATCTATAGTCGTAGTATGACTACAGTAGTCTGAAGTCACTAACCTCTTATGTAGATCATAAGTCGAGGCTACTCTTTTATCTGTAGGGGTAAATGGTGGCAGAAAGGGATGCTGACAGATGTAATCTAAAATTTCTTTTTTTAAACAAGAATCAGCACACTCAATACTTGTTTGACGTCTATGAAGTTTTTCGTAAGCTATAAATTTAGCAATTTTTTCTAATTCCCACTCTTGAATATTTGGATAATCAATTAGTGCTAAGTAGTATATTCTATCCCATTGTAAACTATATTCTCCATTATAAATTTTTAAAATCATCTAATCACCTCACTCCATTATACAACAAAAAGGAAGCGCATACCTCCTTTTATAAACTTACTTTTAAAATTTTCTCTCCAAAGTCCGAAGGGCTGCCTGATAGGTTTGCTCCATCAGCATGGTAATGGTCATAGGACCAACACCTCCAGGAACTGGCGTGATATGGCTAGCCAGTGGGGCAACTGCCTCATAATCAACATCACCACAGAGCTTACCATTTTCATCGCGGTTCATCCCTACATCAATGACAACCGCACCTGGTTTCACAAAATCAGGAGTCACAAATTTAGCACGACCAATTGCTACCACAAGAATATCAGCTTTTGCAGCCACCTTGGCAAGATTATGGGTGCGTGAGTGGGTCAAGGTCACTGTTGCATTTTTGGCTAAAAGAAGCTGGGCCATGGGTTTTCCAACAATGTTTGAACGACCGATGACGACCGCATTTTTACCTTCCAAGTCAATCCCATATTCATGAAACATTTCCATAATTCCTGCAGGTGTCGAAGGAATCATGACCGGATGACCAGACCAGAGACGCCCCATATTTAAGGGATGAAAACCATCTACATCCTTCTCAGGATCAATGGCCAACAAAACTGCCTCTTCATCGATATGTTTTGGTAAAGGTAACTGGACCAAAATCCCATGCCAAGCTGAATCTTGATTGTATTTAGCAATTAGGTCCAACAATTCCTCTTGAGTAATGGTCTCTGGAACTCGCACAACTTCACTATGGAATCCTGCCGCAAGGGCAGAACGTTCCTTGTTACGAACGTAGACTTGGCTGGCAGGATTATCTCCCACCAAAATCACTACTAAACCAGGTACTAGCCCCGTTTCTTCCTTTAATCTTTCAGTCTTTTCAGCCAGCTGTCCTTGTAACTTAGCTGCTAGAGCCTTCCCATCAATAATCTGTGTCATATCACTTCTCTTTTCTTTCAAATATCTTCCATTATACCAAAAACTGCTAATCCCCTCTAACACTTCTTTCCTAGGCTATCCTATAGTTTCAAACTATAAGAAAAAGCTCTAGTCGAGCTTTTCATTAATCTATACTTTATATGTAAAGTTAGCTACAAATAGCTCCACAAAACTAACTTATAAAACCTTACTCAAGAAGTCTTTAGTCCGTTGTTCTTGGGTTTGTTCAAAAATCTGTTCAGGTGTTCCATCTTCAACAACCACACCATCTGCCATAAAGATGACACGGTCTGCCACCTCACGAGCAAATCCCATTTCATGTGTTACGATAACCATGGTCATTCCTGACTTGGCTAAGTCTTGCATAACAGCCAACACCTCACCTACCATTTCAGGGTCCAGGGCTGAAGTTGGCTCGTCAAAGAGCAAAACATCAGGTTCCATAGCTAAACCACGCGCAATAGCAATCCGCTGTTGCTGGCCACCTGACAAACTCTGTGGATAAGCAGTTGCCTTATCTGGTAAACCAACTTTTTCCAAAAGTTCTTGGGCTCTCTTCTCAGCCACTGCCTTGCTCTCACCTTTGGTCTTGATAGGTGACAAGGTGATATTTTCCATCACAGTCATATTAGGAAAGAGGTTAAATTGTTGGAAAACCATGCCCATCTTCTCACGCATAGCAAACAGGTCATTCTTCTTGTCCGTAATATCAACTCCCTCAAAGATAACCTTCCCTTTTGTTGCTTCTTCCAACAAATTCATAGAGCGAAGCAAGGTAGATTTCCCGCTCCCTGAAGGACCGATGATAACGACAACTTCTCCTCTTTTAATCTCGAGGTTGATGCCCTTCAATACTTCATTCTTTCCAAAGGATTTATGTAAATTTTCAATTTTTATCAAGGTTTCTGTCATTATTTTTTATCTCCTTGTCCCATACGTTTTTCAAAAGCTTTCAAGGCTACTGTCAAAATAGAGGTCATAATCAAGTAATAAAAGGCTGCAAATAAAAGTGGTGTTAAAGGTAGATAGGTTGTTGTAGAAACTGTTGTAGCTCCATTCCACAACTCCATAACACCGATAGCTGATAAGAGGGAACTATCCTTGATAATGGTGATAAATTCGTTCCCCAATGCTGGCAAGATATTTTTGATTGCTTGTGGCAAAATCACATAGCGCATGGCATTTTTAGGACGAATCCCTAGCGAATAAGCCGCCTCTAACTGCCCCTTAGGCACCGCATTAATTCCGGCACGAACAGTCTCAGAAACATAAGCACCACTGTTCATAGAGATAATCAAAATCCCTGGAATCAAGCGAGAAAGATCAACACCCAAAATCCCAACCTGAATAGTCGGAGCATTGATATGCATAAGGGCAAAGGCAATCATAATCTGAACCATCATCGGTGTCCCACGGAAAATCCAAACGTACAAGTTGGCGAGCCAGACAAGCGGTTTAAACTTTGAACGTTGCCCAAAAGCCAAGACAACACCCAAAATAGTTCCCAAAAAGACAACACAGATAGAAATGAGAACCGTCACGACAGCCCCATAGTTAAAATAAGGTAAATACTTAGGTAAAAAAGAAAAATTCATAGTCACACTGCTTTCTAAAATAGAATACTGTATGATTATAACATGTATTGAATTAAAATTCAAACCTTTTATCCAATTTATTCAAAAAACTTTAAGCTGGTAGAATTAGCGAGAAATCTTAGTTTTTTCTAGGCAAGTTGGCCTCCTTTATGGTAAAATAGTAACGATAAGAAATGAAGGAGAATCAAAATGGAATCACATTTGGTTAGAATCATCAACCGCCTTGAAGCAATGGCAAAAGACGGCGGAAATTTAAAACGTAATTTTGAACGCGAAGGAGTTGTTGTTGCAGAAGTTGCATACAGCCACGACGAAGAAAACGGCTCAATCTTTACCCTTCGTGATGTCGAAGCTCGCGAAACATATACGTTTGATAGCATTGACTTGATTGCAATGGAGATTTACGAACTCCTTTACTAATACAAAACAAGCTGGGATTACACCCTGCATGTCTAACCAAAATCCTTTTTGTCTCACAAATAGGATTTTT